>CAZRVL010000200.1:1153-2521 GCA_964603455.1 uncultured Lachnospiraceae bacterium | reverse complement strand
ACGCTCTGTCGGTCAGGCATTCGACAACGCATTCCATTCGGCGAAGGGTCGCATCATCATTGCGACGTTCTCCTCGAATGTACATCGTATTCAGCAGGTCATCGAATCGGCTTGCAAATATAAACGCAAAGTAGCCGTACTCGGACGCAGTATGGTCAATGTAGTCAACATCTCGATCGAGCTTGGCTATCTCGATGTACCGGAAGGCGTACTCATTGACATTGATGAGATTCGCAACTATCCGTCCTCGCAGGTCGTTATCGTTACGACCGGTAGCCAGGGCGAACCGATGTCGGCACTTACTCGTATGGCAAAATCCGACCATCGCAAGGTAGACATTGTACCGGATGATACGATTATCATCTCGGCAACACCGATTCCGGGCAATGAGAAGCTCGTATCGCAGACAATCGACTGCCTCTTGAAGCTCGGTGCGAACGTCATCTACGACCGCTCGGCAGGCATCCACGTATCGGGTCATGCCAGCCAAGAAGAACTCAAGATGATGCACAATCTCGTTCGTCCGAAATTCTTCATTCCGGTGCATGGTGACTACCGCCACTTGTATAAACACGCACAGTTGGCACAAGAACTCGGTATGCCGAAAGAAAACGTATTCATCGCCGAAAACGGCAATATATTAGAATTCACCCGCGACAAAGGCACCATCGCAGGCAAAGTCCAAGCAGGCAAAGTCCTCGTAGACGGTCTTGGTGTTGGCGACGTTGGCAACATCGTTCTTCGCGACCGCCGTCAGCTTTCGCAGGATGGTATCCTTATCATCGTCATGACCATGGACAAAGCCAGCGGCACAATCGTATCCGGTCCGGATATCGTATCGCGTGGTTTCGTATACGTTCGCGAATCCGAAGCCCTCATGGACGAAGTCCGTGAAAAAGTAAAATCCGCCCTCGACAAATGTGAAGACAACAACATCTGCGAATGGTCGGCAATCAAATCTAACGTCCGCGACGCACTCGGACGCTACATCTACGAAAAAACCAAACGCCGTCCGATGATTCTTCCTATTATCATGGAAATCTAATATCAAACACGCATAATCCGAAAGAAGAGATTCTTTCGGATTATTTTTTTGTTCAATAAGTATAGCTAAAAATATGGTATAATGAAAAATAAGATTACATAGCAAGGAGAATTACAATGCCTGAGATAAACAAAAATCAAGAACGAGATGAATTACATCGTGCTATATGGGCGATTGCGGACGAATTGCGAGGCAGTGTAGACGGCTGGGACTTCAAATCTTATGTATTGGGAATGATGTTCTATCGCTATATCTCAGAAAATTTGACCAATTATATCAATCAAGACGAAATCGACGCAGGGAATACGGAATTTGACTATGCG
>CAZRVL010000200.1:0-1143 GCA_964603455.1 uncultured Lachnospiraceae bacterium | reverse complement strand
GCTTGTCTGACGAAGAAGCAGAAGTAGCAAGAGAAGACTTAGTTAGAACGAAAGGATTTTTTATTCTTCCATCCGAACTTTTTTGCAACGTAAGAAAAAATGCCGACCATGATGAGAATCTTAACATGACATTAGAATCGGCATTCAAACATATTGAAGAATCTGCACGTGGTAGTGAGAGCGAAGACGATTTTGCGGGATTGTTCGACGATATTGATGTCAATAGCAATAAGCTTGGTGCTACCGTTGCCAAACGCAATGCCAAACTCGTCAAACTAATCGAAGGCATAGCGGATATGAGACTGGGTAACTATCAAGATAATACGATTGATGCCTTCGGTGATGCGTACGAATTTTTGATGGGAATGTACGCTTCTAACGCAGGCAAAAGCGGAGGAGAATTTTTTACACCGCAAGAAGTATCCGAGCTTTTGACCCGTATTGCAGTAGTTGGCAAAACAGAAGTCAACAAGGTATATGACCCGGCTTGTGGCTCAGGCTCATTGCTGCTAAAAGCTGCCAAAATTCTTGGGAAAGACAATGTTCGTCAAGGCTTTTATGGACAAGAAATCAATCTGACCACATACAATCTTTGTCGTATCAATATGTTCTTGCATGATATTGATTTTGACAAATTTGACATTGCACATGAAGATACCCTCATGTCACCACAACATTGGGATGATGAACCGTTTGAAGTCATTGTCTCTAATCCACCGTATGCTCTTAAATGGGAAGGCGATAATAATCCGGTACTTATCAATGACCCGAGATTTGCTCCTGCAGGTGTTCTTGCTCCTAAGTCTAAAGCTGATTTTGCTTTTATCATGCATTCCTTAGCTTGGCTTGCTACCAATGGAACAGCAGCAATCGTCTGCTTTCCGGGGATTATGTATCGCGGTGGTGCGGAGAAAAAAATCCGCCAATATCTGATTGATAACAATTTCATTGACTGTGTGATACAGCTACCGACCAATCTTTTTTATGGAACGTCTATTGCAACATGTATCATGGTATTAAAACGAAGTAAAAAGGATAATACTACCTTGTTTATTGATGCATCGCGAGAATGTGTCAAGGTTACGAATAATAACAAATTAACAGAAGCGAATATTGCACGTGTTTTGGAGACATTTCAATCTC
>CAZRVL010000199.1:0-2526 GCA_964603455.1 uncultured Lachnospiraceae bacterium | reverse complement strand
CTCAATGCACACTAGATATAGTATAGTGCTTCTGCTTTCAGATTGCAAGAGAGTATTGTTCGTTGGAGCAAATTTTCTTTGCCAACAAAAAAACAGACGTGTACAGATTACGTACAACGTCTGTTATCTTACCACCGATATGAATGCTATTTCCCCATCTCTTTTGACCGCTCAGTCGCCGCAACAACCGCGTCAATCAAGGCACCACGCACGCCTTCTTGTTCCATGATATGTACCCCTGCGATTGTTGTACCGCCTGGAGATGTTACACGGTCGCGAAGCACAGCCGGATGCTCTCCCGTCTCCAAGACCATCTTGGCTGCACCATAGAGCGTCTGTGCCGACAGCAAAATCGCATCCGCCCGCGTCAATCCCACACGCACACCGGCATCAGCCAGAGCATCAATCATCACGAAGCCGTAAGCAGGACCACTTCCCGACAGTCCCGTTACCCCATCTAATAAAGATTCCTTCACGATGATACTACGTCCGACAGCATCGAAGATTGCCTTCGCAAATACGCCGATTTCCTCCGTCGCATATGTACCGAGTGACAATGCCGCCATCCCCGCATTGACGAATACCGGTGTATTCGGCATAACACGTACTACCGCAATACCGGCAAGATGCGACTCCAGCCGTGCAATCGTCACGCCTGCTGCAATCGAAATAACAACCGTACCTTCCTTGACCTTACCGCTAAGACCTTCCAGCACCTCACCGATAACCTGTGGCTTGACCGCAAGGAAGAGTACATTCGCCCACTTCGTCAGTGCATCCATATCCGAGCCACCTACACCGTATTCCTCGTTCAATACCGTCTGTCTCGCCGCTGACACATCATAGACACGCACCTGCTCAGACGTTACCAATCCTGCACCAAGCATACCGCCAATGATAGCCTCTGCCATCGCACCGCCACCAACGAAGCCAATCTTTTTATCCCGAAACATATCGATCCATCTCCCTATCTCTAACCAGTGATACAGACTTATTGCCAACCTTATTATAGCACATTCATCCTAACAGGCGAAAGCTCCGCTTCTCCTTCAGCGGCACCGCTCCCTCACCTCGTACCAGAACCACATCCTCGCCAATACGTACACTCTTCTCCCATGCAATTACCCGTTCCTCTTGCCGTTGAAAAAACGACACCCTTCCCCCATCTGCCGCCAGGACAATCGCCGTAATACGCTCCTCCTCTAACGAGACCTCCACATCAGCAATCCGCCCCAACCGCTTGCCACTATCCACCGATACAACCTCTTTTTCCTTCAACCTAGACAGCAGGCATATTCCACTCTCCTCTAATGTCCTCTTCCTCTCCATCGCATCTCCCTCCGCTTATCTATATCCGCCGGAGGTACAATTCATACCATCTATTTCGTCAACAAGACCTCATCCAGAAGAATCACATCCTTACCGAGTGTCTGCACCATATGATACGGCACCGTCTTCCGTTCCTCCGTCTGAAGCCAACCAATCCACGGTCTACGCACACCGATAATGAGCGTCTTGACCTGCCCCGTCAGCTCATCAATCTCCACATCTACCGTCCGCCCGATTCGTCTGCCGTCTGCGATGGCAATGACATCCTTACGACGAAGCTCCTCTATCGTCAGCACATCATCCTCCTCCCTTCGCACCATTATATGAGAGGAATATCCTACTTGCTATCAGACAGAATCTCCGCCAGCTTACTACGATAGACAATACGCTTCTCCTCCACCTCCGCCTCGCTTCCTACTGCGACAGACACATCCAGCGTACAAAGCGGTGGAAAAAGCACACACCACCAATTCTTCCCCTTGCCTTCTCCCAAGATAATCCGCACCGCCTCATACTCCCCGGCAGGCACCGGAATATCTCCGTACATCCGCACCGGAAAAGCGAATCGTCCCGCCTCCATCCGCACACTACTATCATCTCCCACCGCATCCAATACCTGCTTCGCTGTCATAATAATCTCATCTTCCCGCCGCTTAACGATACTGCACGCATCTTCTACATTCTCCGCCTGCATCAGTTCATCCGACAGCTTCGCCAATACCGCATCGCGTACCATCAGCTTAACCGCTTGCTCCCTTGCACTATCTCCGTTAGCTATCACATGTAGCCGTAAGAGCGAATCTACCATCGCGGTTTTGGCTGTCGTCTGATAGAATAACTGGTAGCAGAGCCACCCCCAGCCCACGCACGCCATCACTGCGACCAAGCTCACAACAATTCTTCGTCCCATCAGCCTTTGCCTCCTACACATACTTTCGCATATGCGAGATAGCCGCCTTCTCCAACCGCGATACCTGTGCTTGCGAAATCCCAATCTCACTTGCTACCTCCATCTGCGTCTTGCCCTCAAAAAAACGCAGATTCAAAATATGCTGTTCACGCTCCGTCAGATGCTTCATAGCCTCCTTGAGCATCACACTTTCCAGCCAATTCTTATCCTGACTCTTATCATCGCTAATCTGATCCATCACGAAGATAGGATCGCCCCCATCATGATAAATCGGCTCAAACAACGAT
>CAZRVL010000198.1:0-2534 GCA_964603455.1 uncultured Lachnospiraceae bacterium | reverse complement strand
CTTGCGTCCGGTGAGGCCTGAGTCGCCGTGAGGACCTCCGACAACGAAGCGTCCGGTCGGGTTTACATATATTTTGGTGTTCTCATCGATGAATTCTGCGGGGATGATCGGCTTTATGACATTTTCAATGACATCTGCTCTGATCTGCGAAAGCTCGACCTCAGCGTCATGCTGGCTCGAAACGACGATGGCATCGATGCGCTTCGGGCGGTTGATACCGTCAGCATCGGTGTCGTACTCGACAGTTACCTGAGTCTTTCCGTCGGGACGGAGATAGGGAAGAGTTCCGTTCTTGCGAACCTCGGTGAGGCGGATAGCCATCTTGTGCGCAAGGGATATGGGAAGGGGCATGAGCTCGGGAGTTTCATCGCAGGCATAGCCGAACATGAGACCCTGGTCGCCTGCTCCGGTGTCGAAATCATCGGTGATCTCGCCTTCCTTTGCCTCGAGCGACTTGTCAACGCCGAGCGCGATGTCGGGCGACTGACCGTGGATCATGTTGACGATAGCGCAGGTGTCGCAGTCGAAGCCGTACTTTGCGCGGTCGTAGCCGATCTCGCGGACAGTCTCGCGTATGATCTTCTGAACATCTATCTGAGCCTTAGTGGTGATCTCACCCATAACGGTAACGATACCGGTGGTGGTAGTGGTCTCGCAGGCAACGCGAGACATGGGATCCTGTTCGAGCAGGGCATCGAGAATAGCGTCCGAAACCTGGTCGCAGATCTTGTCGGGATGACCTTCGGTGACCGATTCGGATGTAAATAAGTATTTTGACATATGTATTCCTTTCTTTTGGCGAAGAAAAACCCTCGGAAAAATCCCAAGGGCGAGAAAATATACTCTCATCTCTCAGGATTTAGCACCTTACATCATGCAGGTTGCCGGGCTTCACAGGGCCAGTCCCTCCGCCACTCTTGATAAGATATTTATATTATAAAACATCGTACTTTTGCTGATACAATAATATTATAGCACAAAAAGTCTATTTTGTCAATAGATTTCTAAAAAAGTTCAACAAAAAATTTCACGAGTTGCGAGCCGAAGGTCATGATAAGTCCAGCAGATATTACACCTGCGAATATCGACAGCGAGGTCTTCAGCTTCGGCATATCGAATATCGAAGCGACCAATGCGCCTGTCCATGCGCCTGTTCCGGGGAGCGGGATCGCAACGAAAACGAACAGTCCCCATGCGGCATATTTGTCGATCTTCGGACGGTTTTTTTCGGCTTTTTTGTAAAACCAATTTGAAATTTTATTGAATATTGAGATTTTACAGCCACGCATCCATTTGAGTATCGCCTTTACGAACATCAGGATGAACGGAATCGGAACGCAGTTGCCGATTATTGAGACTATCAGTGTAGTGTGCCACGGAAGTCCGAACCCCGTTCCGATCGGCACTGCTCCGCGAAGTTCGAGGAGCGGGACCATCGAGACGAAGAAAACTATGAGATATTTTGAAAGAAGACTCATTTATTTCTCCAGTTTTATTTAGACGAGTCAGATATTTTTACTATCAACAGGTCATTTTAAGCTCAGACGTGCAGGATTTTCGATACACGTTTATAGAGCAACATATTCAAAATTGAGCAGATAATTCCCTTGACGATATTGAAGGGAGCTACCGCGAATACGACAAGTGTCTTGAGATCCGAAACAAACGGATTCACAGCACTTCCCATTGAGATTATCTTGTCGAGCTCCATGTGATATAATTCCGAAAAAGCTGGTATCACAACGAAGTAATTTATTAGGCTGCCGACGAGGGCGAGCGAAAATGTGCCGATAATTAGCGAGATCAATGCGCCTTTATGAGTTTTGTGGTACTTGTAAATTATTGAAGCCGGCACTACAAGTGCGCATCCCGTCAGAAAATTTGCAAATTCTCCGATGAATGCGGTAGTCGTTCCGTTCAGAAGCAGGTTCAGCAGATTTTTCAGAAGCTCTATCAGAGCTGCTGCGACCGGTCCCATTGCAAATCCACCCATCAGGATGACGATCTCCGAAAGGTCTAATTTATAGAAGCTTGGTGCGAATGGAAGCGGAAATTCAAAAAGCATGATTATCGCGGAAAGTGCCGCGAGAATAGCGATCTTTACCACGTAATGGAGCTTTTTTGCTCCAGATGTGGTATTTTTTGCTGCGTTTATCATATGTAGTTCTCCTTAATGATTATTAGGAGAAGATGATTTGAGCGATCGAAGCGAAAAATGAATACATTGAAAAATGAATACACAAAAAGCTCCGAACTGCCCGGGGCTTACTAATATCTGAACAAAACGTTCGCAGGTAATAGCTATCTTCTCTCATCCGGACTTTACCGTCGGTACAGGAATCACACCTGTTCAGTTAGGGATCACCTAAGTCGCGGACTATTACCGCCGGTATGGAATTTCACCAAACCCCGAAGATAAAACCATGCGGAAGCGGAAACCCGCTTCCGCATGGCGATATAGATTCGAATAATTAATTATTCAACGATCTCGGAAACGACACCAGAACCAACGGTACGACCGCCTTCACGGATAG
>CAZRVL010000197.1:551-2559 GCA_964603455.1 uncultured Lachnospiraceae bacterium | reverse complement strand
ACGGCCTTCTAAGCCGTGGGTCGGGAGTTCGAATCTCTCCTGGATCACCATTTGAGGTAGTTAGCTGTTTTTGCATCTTGCAAAAACAGCTTTTTTTATTTACTCCAAGAAGGAACTTCTCTCACAACTATAGAATATAGCTATATATACCTTTCATTACAAGGAGGCTATCTATATGCTACTCACCACCACCGCAACCATCCAAGACAAAGAGATTCTCGAATACAAAGGAATTGTGTTCGGCGAAGTCGTATCCGGTGTCAACTTCCTGAAAGACCTCTTATCCGGACTACGTGACATCTTCGGCGGACGTAGTGGCACCTACGAAAAAGAACTCCAAGATGCTCGCCAAAAAGCCCTTGACGAAATGATTGCCCGTGCCGAAGCCATGGGAGCTAATGCAATCATCGGCGTTGATGTCGACTATGAAGTCCTCGGCAAAGACAACGGTATGCTCATGGTAAGTGCCTCCGGTACAGCCGTACGTATCGAAGAATAGAATAAAATAAACTGCAAAAAGAGCTGACATACGTCAGCTCTTTTTTTATTATCTATTCAGTTTTTTGAACAAATATCCGGCAACAACAACCTCTAACAACAAGAGAAGAATCAATAGCTTAAACACTGCCGTAATATCAATCGCCTGAGCAATGAAGCCCAAGAATGCAGGCCCCAAGATAACGCCGGTATAGCCAAGGCTTGTAAGTGCCGCAACCGCCTCGCCAATCGGCATATCATTCTGATACTTGAGAAGCGAATAAAACACCGGCACAATATTCGAACACCCCACTCCCAGCAGTACGAATCCGACACTACTCAGATAGAGATTGTCCGCCCATACCAATAAGACAAACCCCAGCACAGCCAAAAGACCTCCGCCCATTACAGCCGTCTTTTCGCCCAACATCTGCACCGTCTTGTCACCAAGCAGACGCATCACCAGCATCGCCACCGAAAAGATTGCATATCCGATACCCGCCAGCGATACATCGACCGCCTTAACCTCCGTCAAGAGAACACCGCTCCAATCCATCACAGCACCCTCTGCCAAGAATATCATCCCCGACAAAATCCCCAGCACAATTACAATGCCACGTGGTATCGCCAAGCTATGACCACCACCACTACTGCGATAATCAAGCCAACACTTCGCATAATATCCCACAATACCGACAATCACCGCACCATGCAAAAGAGCTATCCCCCACACCGGCATACCTGCCGAAGCCAATAAAGCGAAGCATCCTGCTCCCAAGAAGCATCCAATACTCCAAAAAGCATGCATGCCACTCATCAGCCTACGTCCGGCAGCTCGCTCCACCATCACCGCATTCGTATTCATCATAACATCCGTCAAGCCCATTGCCCCACCGAATGTTGCCAATACCAATGCATATTGCCACACACTGCTCAGATTCGCCAAGAGAGCTACACACGCCGCCATGATCACACAGCCAACCGCAATCGTCCTCCGACACCCCAACCGTCTAGCAACCACACCGGCAAGTGGCATCATTACAAATGCACTGACCCCAATACACAAAATCAACAGCCCCAGCACATCCGCCTCAATCGCCAATCGCGACTTCACCACCGGTATCATCGGAGCCCATGTAGACATCGCGAACCCCGGAACGAAAAACGCCATCCGTGCCGCCATAATCTCCCTTGCCCCTACCAGAATCGAAGCCATATTATCACCACTAACCCTTACAGACATGATTGCACCACTCCTTCTTAGACTCAACCCATCTTGATAAATCGACTCTAAAACTCAAAAAGGGGATAAAATTCTTTCGAATTTTATCCCACTTCAATAGCCCTTGCTATAAGTCCTCTGATAAATTGTCCTCATTCTAACATCATCTACAAATTATGTCAATACATCTCTCATCCACTCCATAGCTATATTTTCGTCCCTACAGTCGGGATAATTTTTATGGAAGAAACCACCATAGCTTTCGATGCTTGATAATGATGGTGTTCCTTGCAGAGTAGGCGACCGCGT
>CAZRVL010000197.1:0-541 GCA_964603455.1 uncultured Lachnospiraceae bacterium | reverse complement strand
AAAGGAGAAATCCATTGGGGAACGATTGCAGGGTTTACGGGAAGTCAAGCAAGAATTAAATTGGATAGAGGGTTTTGCTCCATCTATGGTTACAATTTCGTTAAAGCAAAAGAAGCGTAGAGAAATCTACGCTTTTGCTTTACATGATAGGTGGTAAGTAGTATGCTAAAGATAAGAAGATGTAGGTAGTATGCTAAAGATAAGAAGATGTAGGAGGTGTAGCCATGACTGATTGGAGAAAGTATGAAGTGCCTGATTGGGTAGTCGATGACTACAACAGTCGCGTACCGGAAAAAGATCGGATGCCTCTTGGCAGCTACGGGGCAGAAGAGTCGTATGATAGTCATGTCAAAATACCGATGACGCAGTATGCTAGTTATCAGAAAAACAAGAAGATGGTCGAAGCTGATCCTCCGGTCAGTAAAGATGACATCGAGGGGCTTATAGGTCTTGTGATAACCTTATCGATTGCCTTTGGGCTAATTATTCTTGTTACTGCTTGTAAATAAACTTCAATAAAACACAAAAAGCCGCTACTGAT
>CAZRVL010000196.1:0-2561 GCA_964603455.1 uncultured Lachnospiraceae bacterium | reverse complement strand
ATTATCACCGCCTTGAATATGCTGGCAAGCAAACGTGAAGCTCGCCCGGCGAAAAAACACGGCAACATTCCGTTATAATTAAGGAAAGGTGAGATAATGATGAAAATTGATGCAAAGAACGTGAGTCCTGAAGTCGTTGCAGTTATTACGGCTGCAATTCAGTCGATGATGGGTTCCAACGTTGTTGCTCTCAAAATTAAACCGAGCACGGTTTGGGCACAGGTTGGCCGTCAGAAATTGATGAACTTCCACTAATAAAAATTCGTGTTTAATCATTAAAATAAAGATGAATGTTAAAACATTCGTAAAGTTATGGAGGAATAATTAACATGAAAAAGTTCAACATTAAAGTAAACGGTACCGCTTTCGAAGTTGAAGTAGAAGAAGTAAAAGCAGCTGTAAAAGCAGCTCCGGCAGCTCCTAAAGCAGCTCCGGCAGCTCCTAAAGCAGCTCCGGCTCCGGCAGCAGCAGCTCCGGCACCGGCTGTAGTTGGCGCTGGCGAAACTGGTATCAAAGCTCCGATGCCGGGCAAAATCGTTAAAGTTGTAGCTGCTGAAGGCGCTGCAGTTAAAAAAGGCGACGTTGTTGTAATCCTCGAAGCTATGAAAATGCAGAACGAAATCACTGCACCGGTTGATGGTAAAGTTAAATCCATCAACGTTGCTGCTGGTCAGAGCGTAAAACCGGGCGAAGTTATGGCAGTTATCGCCTAAGTTCGTGTTGTTGGGTAAATCGTCTCATTCATGGGACGATTTCCTCATTGTTTAACTCTATAGGATGCACATTTGGAGGAGTCAGTCAAATCTGACTCCTTCTTTTATTATTTTGCGATACTATTGTGTATTTTAAAAAGTTTTATAAGACTCATATAAGAATATGTATAAGAAATGTAGATTGGAAAATAGTATAAGGGAAGATGAAGCCGATTCTGGAGAAGTACGATTCGTAAGAATTATGTGATATGTCTGAGGAGAGAGTGTGTTCAGCTTATCATTACGAGTGATGTTCTTTGTATCGGATAGCTTGAACTGGGTATCGTATTGGGCAGAGACAGCATCTGATGTACGCAATCTTAGCGGAAAAGCGTTGTTGAGATAGCGGTGCGAGATGTATTGCTGTGATCTTGATGAAGAGCGGCTCAATGGTAGTCGCCGGTGTGATAGGCAAAGCAGGTTGTATGAGCATATCACGCTCATATGGATACAATGTAGCAAGTTCGGTGATATGTTGGATAAGTTATACTCTGGCAGACTGCTGAATCATGTGGACGGACTAAGAATGAATGGGGTTATGACGGTTCGGCGTGATGCAGATGGCAGTTCGCATACGGCGTAGTAGAATCGTCAATCCGGTACGAATCATTTCTCGTGGGGAAACCTCACCATTTACAATCGAGCATTTTAAGAAGCTAACAAACAGAAATACTATCAAATAAAAAACAGTTGGGAGGAAGGCAATGATAAATAGTGCTGTACTGGCAGGTGTAATATTCATACTCATGTATGTATTCATTGTTTCAGAAAAAATTCATCGTACCATCATCGCTATGATTGGTGCAATTTTAATGATATTTTTAGGGGTAATCGAACAAGAGGTAGCAATTCATCATATTGACTTTAATACCTTAGGACTTTTAATCGGTATGATGATTATCGTGGGAATTACAGGACAAACGGGGCTTTTTAACTATGTTGCAATTTGGGCAGCGAAGAAGGCGAAGGCATCGCCGATGAAGATTCTGATCTATCTGTCGCTGTTGACCGCCTTATTTTCCGCGTTTCTGGACAATGTAACGACCGTATTACTAATGGTACCGGTGACGCTAAGTATTACAGAAAAGCTCAAAATCGAGCCGATTCCATTTCTCATTACGCAGATTATTGCATCGAATATAGGTGGTACAGCAACGCTGATTGGTGACCCGCCGAATATTATGATTGGGAGTGCTGTCAAAGAATTGACGTTTATTTCCTTCATTGACAATCTGGCGTTCATCTCTTTTGTGAATCTTATCATTGTGATTGCGATTCTGGCAGTTCTGTATAAGAAAGGTCTTAGAACCGAGGACTCTCTCAAAGAGGAGCTGATGAAGCTCGATGAGAAGGTGGAGCTGACTGATACGCCGATGCTCAAAAAATGCCTGGCGGTATTGGCTCTTACGATACTTGGCTTCTTCAGCCATCAGGCACTCCATTTGGAATCGTCTGCCGTTGCCTTGGCAGGAGCGTTTTTACTCTTGTTGATTGCCGGACGCAATCATGCCTTCACGGAGAAGATGCTCGAAAAGGTAGAGTGGGCGACGATTTTCTTCTTCGTAGGTCTGTTCATCGCAGTTGGCGGTCTGATTGAAACGGGGATTATCGGACGTATTGCAGAGCTTGCCTTAGAGGTGACCGGCGGTGATGTGACGCAGACATCGCTACTCATTCTTTGGCTCAGTGCGATTGTCTCGGCATTCTTGGATAATATCCCGTTCGTAGCGACGATGATACCGATGATTCAGGATATGGGAGCAGCCGGTATCAGCAATCTGGAACCGCTCTGGTGGAGTTTGGCTCTCG
>CAZRVL010000195.1:0-2592 GCA_964603455.1 uncultured Lachnospiraceae bacterium | reverse complement strand
ATAGCCTGCAAGACTATCGAAAATCGACTTGTCCACCATTATAAGCAACATAACCAGACCTGTTGATAAGTCACCTCTTGACATATCAACAACTGTTGAAAGGACTGTGGGTTACTACGTGAAGTGGATAGCTGTCTAACTCTGTTTATAATGCCATCTAGTATGTTTAATATAGATTTAAAAGCACATTACCGAAAATACTATTTTGTTAAAAAGTTTGTCAAAAAATAATGATAATAACAAAGGGAAAAGCAATATTTTAACGAATCAATAAGTAGGATAATTGGACAGTTAAAAAGTATGTCTTTAGAAAAAACAATACCAAACACTACTATAATAAGAGAAATGGAGGAATTTGTAATGTTTGATCAGGTAAGAATGTATCAGGAATGTATTGATGAGGGCGTGAAATTAAAAAGAGCTGGGCTTTATCGAGAAGCAATAGAGAAATATAAGAGGGGGATAGCAGTATATCCTGAAAATCCAGAAATTTTTGACATATTTGTGGCATTAGGTAAAGTATTTTATTTAGAAGGCGAATATGCTAAGGCAAAAAATTCTTATGAAATTGCTGTTTTATATGTTATGTTACGTCAACCAGATTTACAAATTGATTTATTAAAGCTTATTGATGGAGCTCTTGATGAGCGGTCTAGAATAGAGTTTGTTCGATTTGTAGAATATTATGGACGACATATTGGTCATGCTATGGAGGATAAATATAGTATGAATCGTACAGCGGTTAATGAATATACTAATGCAATTGCTGGAAAAGGAAATAGTGATATGGTAAAATCCTATGAAGAAAAATGTACACAAATAGGGAAGGAGGAGATAAATAAGTTATTCGTGAAATGGTATGAAAATTTAATGAGTATGAGTAATAATGTAAGTAATGTTCAGGACGTAAGTTATAGATGGTTAGAAGAAGGTGTACGACAGAGATTACATGCAATAAACTTTATATAATTAGACTGTGAGGGTAAATAATGGATATTGATTTTTTGATAAATCTAGCGAAAGAAGGTAGTCCATCAGCATGTTTTCGAGTAGGGTGTTGCTATGAATATGGACATGGTGTTCGTTGTGATTTTTTTGAAGCAGCAAGATGGTATCAGAAAGCTATAGATACTGGAGATGGGAATATTAATGCGTATTATGCGTTAGGACTATGTTATCAATCTGGGAAAGGCGTTGAAAAAAATCCGCATAAAGCAGTTGACTTATATACGAAAGCTGCTGAATGGGGATTGCCCGATGCACAATATCAGTTGGGTGTTTGTTATGAAGAAGGAATTGGTGTAAGACCAGATCAGGCAAAAGCGTTTATGTGGTATCAGGCAGCTAGGCAGAATGGAAAGTCTCAAGCAATAAATAGTCTTAATACGCTCTGGGAGATGGCGTATAAGCTTTAAGTATGAATCTTATATGTACATGAAGTGAGACGAACAATCTAAATAAACAAAAGTTCTGATGGATTTCTATTGAGATTTTTGGATTAGGAATAATAAGACAGCCCCTTCGTTATGAAGGGGCTGTTTGGCTATGCTGTTATTTGAGGATATGCCAGTTGCTCTTGAGGAAGAGTCCGGTGATGACGGGGACGTAGAGCATACTGAGGCTGGAGGTGAGGAAGTCTGCTGTGCCATAGATGTAGTTATAGGCGATGGCACAGATGGTGGCAAGGCAGATGATGTAGAAGCCGAGTTTGCGTCCTTTGAGTAGGATGAATACGCCAAGCAGGGTGACGATTTCGGAGGCGAATACGGCTTGTAGGTCGCGAGACCATGGGAGGGTGCCGTCTACGACGAAGTAGATGCTTGCGGCGAGGAATAAGAGGTAGAACATTAAGAGAAAGCGAAGCCATCTCGTAAGATTGCGTGTCATATGATTGCTCCTTTGTGATTGAATTCTTCTTTCATTATATTGAAAAGAGGTGGAGAGTACAAGCGGGCGGATAAGAAAAAGTGAAATTCAATGAAATAATGAGGATGTGTGATGTATAGTGAGCTAAATGCGAAAAAAGACGGTTTTTTGCAACTTTTTAATTCTTTGCTATTTTAGCAAGCTAAAGTATAATACAAGTACAGAAAAGAAATGGGGGATTAATAGTATGAAAAAGATTATTTTGCTTTGTTTGATGCTTGCTTCGATGGCGATGCTGGTAGCCGGCTGTGGTGGGTCGGATACGGCGAAGAAGGATGCCGGTCAGAAGATTGTTATCGGTCTTGATGATAGCTTCCCGCCGATGGGCTTCCGCGATGAGAAGAATGAGATTGTTGGTTTTGATATTGATATGGCAAAAGAGGCTGCGAAGCGTCTTGGTATGGAAGTTGAGTTCAAGGCTATTGACTGGAGCAGTAAGGAGTCCGAGCTTAACGGCAAACGTGTTGACTGCTTGTGGAATGGTATGAATATTACGGAAGACCGTAAGAAAAATGTTTTGTTCAGCGATCCGTATATGGATGCAAGACAGATTATTTTCGTACCGAACGGTTCTTCGATTAAGTCGGTTGAGGATTTGAACGGTAAGGTTATCGGTATCCAGAATGCTAGTACGGCTGATGAAAAGATGATGGAACGTGGCTTGGA
>CAZRVL010000194.1:0-2594 GCA_964603455.1 uncultured Lachnospiraceae bacterium | reverse complement strand
GCAAGCCCATCGGCAGACCGAAAAGCACGGTGGACAGCATTCCGGCGATATTCTATAAACATTATCCGGCGTATGTGGCCGGGAATATGAATGTGAGTGAGTTGGCAAGGGTGTGTGGGCTGTCAAGGCCGACTGTGTATAAGTATTTGAAGATGGTGGGATGAAAATGGGGTGGCGTGTGAGAATACGCCACCCCATGATTGTCTATTTGATTCGTTGTCAATATCCTACATAATAAAAATGTCTTTTTTTCCAATGATTTCCCAAGCGCGAATCATAGTCAAATTCATCCAAGCTTACATCTACCGAATCCATCAACACCGGATGCTGCAATGTTTTGCTAAGTCTTTGCAGCTCACTGAGAGCAGTTGATTCCACGTAAATTGTCGCGATTCCACTCTCTTTTACAAACTCAAGAAACTGTTTTGAAAACATAGTTTTGAGTTCTTTTTCACGAACACGGCCGTATCCTTCAATAATCCGATAAAGCAAATGATATAGATATACTCGCTGAATTTTGATCTTAGCAATATAGTTGGGCAAGACATTTCGTTCGAAGTGCTTCCAGAACCAACGAGGCGATGGTTCGAGCCAGAATTCGACAAGCATCTCTTCTGGAATCTTATCGTCATCATCCGCCGAAGCAGGTCGACCATCTTCTTGCGCCTGTTTGAGGTTCTTTTCAAGAATAGCGGGGAGTTCAGCAAGCTTTGTACACAATGCCGCAATTTCTTCCTCTTTTTTGTTGATGGCTTCTTGCAAAGCAGCCTTTTTCTTTCCTGTGAACAATCCCTTGATGCCAGCTAACTCAGTTTTGAACTGATCTCTTTCCTGTTCCGCAGTTTTCACTTTGCCGGCTGCTTCGGATTCGGCCTTTTTATGGGCCGCTTTGACTGCTGCTACTCTATCTTCAAGGCCATCCTCCCATTCGCGAATGGCTTTACGATTGCGTTCCAGAAAAATCTCATGTACTGCATCTGCCTTTTCAAGCCAACGCGCCTGTTCTGCATTGATTTCTTCTTCGGTCATAGCCTTGAAACGCGCGATTCTTTCTTTTTCTTCTTCAAGCACCTGAGCTATGTAGGCTTGCAAGGAGTTTGCACGGGCGCGGATTGCTTTATCCGCATTTCCGGATTCGATGTTCGGATAGCGATATTTCAGCATAGACCAGTTATGCATCTGACGCATTTCCACGTAATTAACGCAATCATCAATCGCCATTTTAGTTGCCTGATCCATGGGCTGTGCCAATTCCATACCACAAGCCATACACTTATAGGATTCATGCTTTTTACCATCCAAACCTGCGACGGCACCAACTGCACCGAATACTGCTACTCCCAATACACCCTTTTTGAAGCTATAACCGTCTTTGACTGTTCCAACAACAACCTTATCGCTTCCGCAGGCTGCACATCTGTACATAGCCATTCTTATTTCCTTCCTTTCTGTTCCCTTTCCAATGCCCTCTTGTAAGAGGTTGTCTTTGAACACAGCGTTTTGACAATCTGTTGTCCCTGCGCCGCAATCTGTTCCAATTCTTCACTGGTCAGGCTTTGCTTCATCAGTGCATGAATCAAACGGTTGCGTTCGTCCTTCCAACCCTTGATCTCTTCGATCAATTCATCTGATATGTATTTGCAAATCAACGATTTCTTATTTCTCGCTAAATCTGCAATACGATTTAGCTTGCTATTGATGGTCTTATGCCTTTCTGGATTGAATGCGCCGCTATGCCGTAAAAGCGATTCGCAACGATCCTCCATAATAGCATATTCGATGAACAGTGCCTCCAGCAGGAAATGATTATCCATTGCCTTTTTCAGTCTGCCCATCTGCTCTTTGTAATTGCCGAATTTCTCCATGTTGGTGATTTCGCTCGTGACAATCACTCCTTATCCAGCCGTTCTTCCGTCACCCCAAGGCAAATGTCATGTTGGTCAAACGTGAACTTGATGGAATACCCTTCATCCACCCATGTTCTTTCCGTCACGCCATCTGCATTGCGGTCTGTTATTCGCGGCGCGGCTTGCACACGCTGCAAAATGTCCACATAGCTCATGCCCTTGCAGATATTCAGCCTGTCGAATCGCTCTTGCAGCTTTATCTTTTGCTTTTTCGGCCATTTTTCAAGCAAAAGACCCGCAAGAAAGGCCGCTATGATCCATCCAAGGTAAAGTACCATTGTGCCTCCCTTCTTTCTCTTGTGCATAGATATAGCCACGTTTATTATATCTCAAAAGAGGAATAATAGCAATACATCTTCCCTCCATTTTACCTTTCAGTTGAACACTACAATATTTTTATGTAGAGGAGGAGAAAGTATGGATGCAAAAGCAAGAATTCGTGAGTTGATGCAGGAACGCGGTTGGAGCGAATACCGTCTTGCCATTGCGTCCGGCCTCTCACAGTCTACCGTGGCGAATATCTTCAACCGCAACACAACGCCGTCCGTTGCAACGCTTGAAAGCATCTGCGATGGGTTCGGGATCACGTTATCGCAGTTTTTCGCGGAAGGTGATATGGTGGAACTGACGGCGGAGCAGCGGGAAATGTTCGCCGCATGGAGTACCCTCACAAAAGAACAAAAGGAT
>CAZRVL010000193.1:0-2710 GCA_964603455.1 uncultured Lachnospiraceae bacterium | reverse complement strand
CGTTGGTCGCAACCAGACCAATTCCCGTTTCTCTGCTCATGCGAATCAGCTGCTGATTGACCATCTGCTGCTCCGGAATGCCATGATCCTGCAATTCCAGGAAAAAATTCCCTTTGCCGAAAATCCTTTCATAGTTTAATGCTGCTGCTTTTGCATCTTCATACATATTTCGGCTCAGAAAACGCGACACTTCTCCGGCAAGACAAGCACTTAACGCAATAATTCCTTCATGATACTGCTCCAAAAGTTCTAAATCTACTCGAGGCTTATAATAATATCCTTCCACAAACCCTTTGGATACAATTTTCATCAAATTGCTGTAGCCTTCATTATTTTCAGCAAGAAGCACCAGATGATAATAACGATCATCGCCGCTTCCGATTTCTCTGTCAAAACGGGAACCCGGTGCCACATAAACTTCACAGCCAAGAATCGGATTGATTCCCGCTGCTTTCGCTGCACGGTAAAAATCGATCACCCCATACATCACACCGTGATCTGTAATCGCAGCACTGTCCATGCCAAGCTCCTTCGCACGGGAAACATATTCTTTTATTTTATTGGAACCGTCCAAAAGACTAAACTCTGTATGGACATGTAAATGTGTAAAATTCACGGATTATCCTCCTGTATGTTCTGTTCATTTCCTATCTGAACTCCCATGCCGCCATTCGGCGGCATTACCACAAATAAAAGTCTCGGCCACATACCCGCTGTCCAGACTTTCATAGTAAATTATATCACAGGATTTCCCGCCTGTGGGAAACATCTTCTCCTGTCAAGCAAAAAAGAACGGCTCGATGAAACCGTTCTTTTTTGGCTTTTATTTTTTGATATAAATTCTTCTGTCGCGGATTTCAATTTTTCCTTCTTTCAGCAAATGTCCCACCGCACGTTTAAATGCAGCCTTGCTGAGTCCAAATTCTCTCTGGATAACTTCCGGTGATGCTTTGTCATCAAACGGCAGTACCCCGGCAAATTCCTCAATAACGCTGTATACACTTTCCGCATCTTCATTAATCTGGATATAAGCCTTCTGTCTGTCACTGACATTCATTTTTCCATCTTCTTTTACTTCTGTGACACGCAGTTCCAGAACCTGTCCCGGACGATATTTGCCCGTTGCTTCTCTCTTTGGAATCAATGCGCTGTACTTATCATCAACAGCCACAAATACACCAAAATTGTCACTGATCTGGTATACACGTCCCTTCACGCTTTCGCCAATCACATATGGTGCTCTGGTAGAAAGATAATGATAAACCTTCATCGTTGCACAAAGGCGTCCGCTCTTGTCCACATAAACAGCAACCAGAACGTCTTCTCCTTCTCTCACGCGCAGAGTCTGTTCATGATATGGAAGAAGCAGATCTTTTTCCAGTCCCCAATCAAGAAATGCGCCGATTTTTGTAACCTGTGAAACTTTAAGAAGTCCGACTTCCCCCACTTTCAGCTTCGGTTCATTCGTTGTTGCGATCAGACGATCCTGTGAATCTTTATAAATAAATACATCCAGCTTATCGCCTTCTTTGGTTCCTTCCGGAACCTGTCTGCCAGGAAGAAGTACACGGTCTTTTGCTTCCGCATCACGTTTTTCTGCCAGATAAATACCAAATTCTACTGTTTTTACAACAAGCAATGTCTGCTTTTTCCCTAATATGATCATACCTATTCCTCCTGGTCTGTTTCCCTTTTATCTTTCGCGCATATCACTGATTTTTCTTTACGAAGCTCATCATTTTTCGTTATGAACTGCATCATTTTCTCTTTGTAAACTCCATAACTGCATATGACTTTCCGCTTTCATCATCTAAACTTACAAACATTCTGTCTTCCGCTTCACAAATCTTCGGACAAACTACATTTCCAAGCTTCGCCTGCTGCTTGTATTCTATACGAAGCTGACCAACTGAAAAACCTGCCGGCAGATATTCCATTGCCATCTGCACATACTGACAATTGTTTACATGATGATTGGTATCAAGATGTGATTTCTGCACGACAAAACTTTCTTCCATCTGCCATTCCACTGGCAGCTTAATTTTTCTCGGTGCATAATCCATCTCAAGTTTTTCTTCTTTCACATAGCCCAGCATATCTTCTTCTGTAAGCTTCGTCGGAAATCCTGTCTTTGTATCAATGTAAGACCAGATACTGTTGGCATATGCCAGTCTTTCTCCCTCGTTCGTATCCAGCATAAAATTTCGATCCCCGAGAAAGCCTCTGAAATCATACGGAAATGTTGTCGTTGTAATTTCTTCGCCAAGCTCAGGATAACGATTGACTACAATCTGATAACTGGATAATACCCACGCTCTGTTTCGCTTTCCAATCGTCTGGATTCCCTGTCCAACTTCCTCCGAATGAAAAGTACTGCAATCCTGAAAATAATCCATGATTCCTGTAAGTGTCAAATATCCGTTTTCGTCAATTTCACTGTATCTGATTCGGCTGTCAAAACTATAACTCATATGATCCCCGCTTTCGTATTACACAGATAGAAACCTTCCTGCGTTTCCATTCAAAACTGCACGAACTTCCTATCTTCACTTTCAAACAATTTCCAAGTTCCTTATTATACCTTATGATAACAGATTTTACAATGAACTTCTAAGATAATTCGCGGACAAATTTCCGAAGCTGCAGCACCATCGCCGGTGCCACTGACAATTCATCGACCCCCATATTTAAAAATTGTTCCGTGAGCTCC
>CAZRVL010000192.1:0-2711 GCA_964603455.1 uncultured Lachnospiraceae bacterium | reverse complement strand
GCCGATAATAATCTGAATTTTTTCATTTACTATAACTCCTATCCTGTTATTACATTCTGTACGTGATCTCGGTCACGATACTTGAAATAAAGCTTACTATCTTAGCGAGAAGCGTCGAGAAGAGGACACCGATAAACATGATGACCGCCATTCCGACGATAGTGCCAATGCAGGTGATAACATTCTTACCGAATGTATAGTCGTGTGTAACCATCGTTCCGAAGAAGATGAGGAGTCCGCACCATACGAATGCAATCGAAACGAGAAGGTTGATGATCGTAGCTTCGCTCGAAATAGCGAAGTTGGAGATGATAACAGAGGGGATGATAAGAATCGGGATCGGAACGAGTGCATAGCAGGTTGCCACGAATATATCCTTCAGGCTTCCTTCACCATCGAAGAGAGTGGTGAGACACCAGTTCGATATTGTCCAGAGAAGGACAGGAACGAGAACTGCCGAAAGCTGAATGAGAATCGTCGAATAGCTCTGCCTCGGATTGAATACATATCCGGTACCGACACTCTGATAGTAGAATGTGAGGATCGTAAGTGCAAGCCATACAAAGGATGCACGAACCGAACCGCGGTACTCATGCTTAAGATCCCAGAATCCGTCAAACGGATGAAGGATAAGGTGATTTGCGTAAATAAGTTCTTCCCAGAAGGTCTTGCGTCCCTTCTTGAGCTGAGTCTTCTTATTGAGCTTTGCAGCGTACTTATTGAAGAGCACGAGCAGAACGATTATTGCAATAATGATTATCGGGATAAGTACTATATACTTAGCGATCCAGTTCTTTCTGATCTCCTTGTAGGATTCGGAATAGTTCTTGGTATCGTAAGCGGACTTGTAATATTCAAGCGATTCTTCGTATTCAGCACTTCTGTAAAGGCTCTTACCTATACCGATATATGCTGTATCGAAGTTGTTGTTTCTCTTAAGTATTTCAGTCCAGTAGTCGATCGTAGTATCGTAATTTCTCTCGTTGGTATTTCTTATAGCCGAAAGAAGGAGATCGCCATACTCGGTACGTCTGAATACCGAAATGCAGTCTGCTGTCTTATCGAGGATAAGTATATCGGTGTCGAGATATGCGATAGCTTCGATAGACTGAATATTACCTAGCTGCTGACCCTTGTCTCCGAATATGAAGAGCAGGTTGCCTTCGGAGTCATAGGTGTATACCTTTGAACGCTTTTCGTCGATTATCGACCATGTTTCTTCCGGACCGATAGCAGCATCGATTATCTTCGATGCACCGGTGATCTCGGCAGTAGAGAGGTTCGAAACATTGACTTCACCGCCCGGACCAAAGAAGCCGTTACGCTTCATTATGTCAGAACCTGCGGTATTGAGCTTCTTTACAGGTGCATATGTTCCGGACTTGGACTTTATTGCAGCCTGCTGGTTCGATTCACTGATCGAAGAAGTTGTAACATAAATGAATCCGTTTTCATCAATAGTGATATTGTTGAACTCGGTCGAGACATACTGCTGGGAAAGCTTACGCTGTTTATCAGTCTGGAACTTTCTCCAGATAATGTCGAGCGCACTTACCGAAACCTTCTGAGCTCCGATAAAGCCCTGGAAATCACCGTCTTCATTGATAGCGATGACACCCATGTATGTGGTGGAAGATATTACGTAGATACGACCGTAG
The DNA here is from genome assembly GCA_964603455.1 of uncultured Lachnospiraceae bacterium. Taxonomy (GTDB): domain Bacteria; phylum Bacillota; class Clostridia; order Oscillospirales; family CAG-272; genus Flemingiibacterium. Next base: position 1,053 of record CAZRVL010000192.1, on the reverse strand, counting down.
TTATCGACTGCGATAGCGACCGGCTTGTAGATCGAGCCTTCAGGGAAAACGTCCGAATCAGGCTCTTCGATGACTTTATAGAATGTACCGTCAAGCTCGTACATTACTATACGGTTGTTATCTGTGTCGGCAACGTAAATCTTGTCTTCGGTAACATAGACACCGGAAGGATTCTTAAGAGAGTCCTTAACGCCCTGTCCGTTGACAAACTCATTGATGTAGAATTTAACCTTGTAGTATCTGTCAAGAACTACGATACGGTTGTTTGCCGCGTCTGCTATATATACATTCTTGTACTGATCTACGAACAGATCGCGAGGGTCATCGATCGGCTTGTCAAGACCCATATAGTCAGAGTTGATGTCGCGGTCTGGTGTATAAGCATCCGGAGACATCAGAGCAAAACCGTCGATAGAGTAGGTGTAAGTTGAATAAGGTGTGATAGCACTTACCGGAAGACTGCTCACGATGAGGATCAGAGCTGCCATGAGGGCAAGTATTCTTGAAATTTTTTTCATCTTTACCCTCCTTAGTCTTTCATACCGGACGAACCCATTGTTTCAATGATGTTCGACTGAGAAATGACGAAGACGATGATCGGTACAGCCATCATGATGACCTGCGATGCAGCACCGGCACCGGCACGAGCGATACCGCCCGAAACGATCTGACCGATCGCGTAGTTAAAGGTCTTGAGCTGTTCGGAGTAAATGTAGATCGATCCACCTGCGTTCCAAAGTCCCTGGAAGGAGTAAATGATCAGAGTCAGCCAAGCCGGCTTAACCATCGGCATCGCGATCTTCAAGAATGTGTAGAATTCACTTGCACCATCAAGTCTTGAAGATTCAAGGACCGCATCGGAGACCGCAGTTTCCATGAAGTTCTTCATGAGGTAAAGTCCGAGGGACGTACACCATGAGGGAACGATGATTGCGAGATAGGAGTCAACCCAATGAAGAGTGGACATCGTGAGGAAGTTAGCAATACCGGTAACTGTCGAGTGGAACATGAGCGAGAGGACGATCATCTGGAACATCCATCCGCGTCCGGGGA
>CAZRVL010000191.1:1352-2719 GCA_964603455.1 uncultured Lachnospiraceae bacterium | reverse complement strand
GAACGTTTCCACCGGAACGAGCTTCCTTGAAATGCTCGACATGCTCAACCCGCAGCTCGTCGAAAAGGGCGAGGAGCCGGTTGTATTCGACAGCGACTGCCGCGAGGGCATCTGCGGCATGTGCTCGCTCTACATCAACGGACATCCCCACGGTCCGGTGCAGGGCATCACTACCTGTCAGCTCCACATGCGCAAGTTCAACAACGAGGATACAATCACCATCGAGCCCTGGCGCTCGGCTGCCTTCCCCGTTATCCGCGACCTCATGGTCAACCGCAACGCCTACGACCAGATTCAGCAGGCAGGCGGCTACGTGTCGTTCAACTGCGGCGGAGCACAGGACGCCAACTCGCTCCCGATCTCAAAGGAAGTGGCCGACATGGCCATGGATTCGGCTACCTGCATCGGTTGCGGTGCATGTGCCGCAGCTTGTAAGAATGGCTCGGCCATGCTCTTCGTCGCTGCGAAAGTGAGCCAGTTTGCTCTTCTTCCTCAGGGCGAGGTGGAGCGCAAGCGTCGCGCACGCGCAATGGTGGCCAAGATGGATGAACTCGGATTCGGCAACTGCACCAACACCGGAGCATGCCAGGCCGAGTGCCCCAAAAACATCTCCATCTCCAACATCGCTCGCCTTAACCGCGAGTACCTTCGTGCGAAGATCTCCGACTGATCCCGTCGGTCGGTAACATAAAAAGCGAGGATAGAGCGTCCGGTTTTGTGGTGCTCTATCCTCCTTGTTTCTTTTTTTTAAGGTGTAACGCGCTTACTCCTGATATAAATGCGATCAATAAACCTCTCTATGACAGTGAAAAGACTGCTGCTTCTCCCTTTGGCCGCAATCGGCCTCGTCGCCTGCGACAACACATCGTCCGGCTATAGCTGGGACGGAGTGACATTACTCGACGGCGACACCGTCATCGGTTCGGTCACAACCGTCTGCTCCGACGCCCTCACTTCCGACATCGACATCACCGAGGTCGGCGAGGGGCTATACAAGATCACGGCGCGTTACCCTCGATTTTGTCGCATCGCAGCCCGCCGACTGGTGGATGATACCGTCGGTCTCCTACAACGGCAACAACTGGGGACGCGGACTTGAGCCGCGCGGAGCTCGCACCGACGAAGGCTGGTACACCTACACACACCGCATCACCCCCATACCCGGCATCACCTATTCGGAGACGCCCGCCTATGCCGTGGCTCTCTGGGCCGACGCGCCCGCCGCCGACCGCGACAACTTCTCCTGCTCGATCATGCCCGACACCACGTCGGTCACTCACAGGCTCATGTGGCCCGAAGAGGAGATGCCCGTGATGTATTGCGCACGCGACAAGTACACCGATGGCTACCGCGTGTCGGGCAACGTC
>CAZRVL010000191.1:0-1342 GCA_964603455.1 uncultured Lachnospiraceae bacterium | reverse complement strand
GACACACTCTCCATGACCGCATATCTGAGCGTTGCGCCCGTGCAGCCCGGACACCGCGCACAGCACAAATTTCTCACCGAAGCCTGGAACATGGCCGCCAGGCCCGAGGCCGACGTGCATACCCCCGCCGAGCTCTGGGAATATGGCCTGCAGTACGCCGAGAACTGGCTCTACAGCGAGGAGGGCGATTTCGCGGGATTCACCATCGGCTACAGCCCCGACGAGAACAACGTGCTTCAGCGTCGGCGTGGCTACGAGATAGGCTGGTGCGGCCAGAACGCATCGTTCGCCAACTCCATGCTCACCGACTACCTCTGTCACGGCAACGAGTCGCGCCGCGACAAAGCCATGAAAGTGCTCGACTCATGGGCTGCACTTGCACCGCAGCCCGGCGGACTCTTCATCACCAACTACGACCGTGTCATCGGTCTCGACACCATCCCCTCTGCGATCGTTTTCGACGCCTGCAACCTCGGCACGGCCGCGCTCAACTACTTCGAGGCCACCGATCTTGCCAAGGCCTGCGGATACGACCGTCCCAACTTCACCGAGATAGCCCTCGGCATCTGCGACTTCGTCCGCGCCGACCAGCAGGAGAGCGGCGTATATGGCCGCGGATGGCACCCCGACGGCACATGCTACGTGCGCGAGGGCACGATCGGAGCTTTCATGGTGCCTCCGATGCTCGAAGCCTACAACCGCACCGGCGATCAGGCCTACCTCGAGTCTGGCCGCCGCGCCTACGACTATTATCTCGGCCAGCTCAAGACCGACGGCTACACCACGGCCGGCGCCCTCGACACATGGTGCATCGACAAAGAGTCGTCAATCTCACTCATCCGCGGAGCCATGCGCCTCTACAAGATCACCGGCGACGACCGCTATATCGACGATGCGGTCGCCATTTCCGACTACCTGTCGACCTGGCTGTGGCACTACGACACACATTTCGACGATCCGGCCAACGACTTCAACCGCTATGCCTATCACACCTTCGGCGCCACATCCGTCTCCACGCAGCACCGTCATCTCGATCCCTATGCCGTCTTCTGGGTGCCCGAGTGGTTTGAGCTGAGCGAAATCACCGGCGACAGGCAGTGGGCCGAAAAAGCGGTTGCCGTGTGGCGCAATGCCGCACAGCTTGTCTCCGACGGCACTCTGCAGATCAACGGCGTCCTCCGTCCCGCCGGATCGCAGAACGAAGCCTTCTTTCCCAGCCGCTGGCACTGGACAGGCGAGGAGCCCGTCGAGCGTCTCAACCAGTGGCTTGTGGCATGGCCAGGAGCCTTCCGTATGGAGACAATCCGCCGTCTCGGTGCTGTCGATTGGAAAACAATGCCTT
>CAZRVL010000190.1:0-2729 GCA_964603455.1 uncultured Lachnospiraceae bacterium | reverse complement strand
GGTTATGTTGCTTATAATGGTGGACAAGTCGATTTTCGATAGTCTTGCAGGCTATATTTTTGCATACAAAAACCACACGATGACCTAGTTAAGGTTCGTCGTGTGGTTTTGTTTTAGCACTTATACAGGGCCACTGTCAGTTCGCATTATTGTTTAGCTGCCAGTTCTGCTACGATAGCTTCAAGTTTCGCGAGTTTTTCTTTCATTACTTCGTTTTCGGCTTTGACCTGCTGTACTTCATGGACGAGTTCTTTTTTGCTCATCGCGGTGTACGGGCTGTTGCCTTTGCCGATGGCGAAGGAGAGTCCGAGGTTGACCATGTCTTCTCCGTTACCCATTGCTCCTCCGAGGCTTACCATGACGTTTTCGTTCGCACGGTAGAAGGCTCCGATGGCTGCCGAGGTTTCGCCACTGTATCTGCCGAGACCGGTTGCGAAGGAGAGCTTGTTATCCGAGTCGTAGTCGAGCGGATGGAGGGCGGCGAGGGCTGCTGCTCCTGCTCCGACTTTGTTCAGTCTGGAGTCCGTCTTGTCGATTCGGCTGCTGAGGGCTCTGTCTGCCGCGATGCGGTCGTTGGTTTCTTGGTTGATTGCATCAGCGTTAAGCTTGATGTTGCCAAGATTGTTCTTAATACTATCTTCGGTAGCTTGGATTTTGTCAGCGTTCGCCTTGATATTGTCGGCATTTGTCTTGATGGAAGCCTCTGTTGTATCGATGCGATTGCTCAAGAGCTTATCTGCGTCTTGGCGGGCTGCAGCTTCATCTTTTACCGCTTGAGCATTATCATTGACAGTTGTTTGCAGCTTGCCGATATCTGCTGTGTTTTTATCGATGGCTTTTTCTGCTGTATCGAGTCTACCGCCAAATGCTTTGATATCGTCTGAATTCTTCTTAATAGCAGCTTCTGCACTGTCCAATCTGCCACCGAGAGCATCTACGGCTTGGTTGGTTGCGTAGAGCTGGCTGCCGTTGACTGCGTCGGTGGAGTTCGCGTTGAGCTGTCCTGCCGATACGCCTTGTAGCTGACGGGTCTTGATGTCGTTCGGGTTGCTTGCATCATTGATGCTGAAAGCACCGCCGGAGGTAGCACCTGCGAACGTGTAGTCTACACCGCCGATGGTTGCACCGCTCACGTCTACAGTCGTCGTTGTCTTAGCACCGGAGCCGATGGCTACGTCATTGGCATTGCCGGCTATCGCCCCGTTACCGATAGCAGTCGTATTGTCCGCTGTCGCTCTGGCACGACTGCCAAAGGCAGTAGCATTCATGCCGATAGCTTGTGCCTCATGACCGAAGGCATTGGCATATTTGCCCTGAGCTTGTGCATAGCTACCAATAGCAATACTACTCACAGATGTGTTATCCGAGTCAACATTGACTACCTTGGCACTGATACCAATAGCAATACCTCCTTCTGCATCGGTATCAACCTTGGCATTGGTACCGATAGCAGTACTGTTCGCTCCACCGGCATTAGCCACCATACCGATAGCATTGGCATTCTCCGCTGTAGCTTTGGCAAGGCTACCGATAGCAGTAGCATTCAGACCTGTAGCTCTTGCCTGAAAACCGAAGGCATTGGCATAGGCAGCTTGAGTGGCTGCACCATTACCGATGGCGATACTGCTCACAGAAGCTGTTTCCTCATCAACATTGTATATCTTCGCACCATTACCAAAAGCGATACTGTCTTGTGCCTTAGCGGCAATCATGGTATCAGTTCCGATCGCAGTACTGTTATTAGCACCTTCAAAGATATATGCTCTGGTACCGATGGCATTGCTGCCCGCACCCAAAATGTTTATATTGTTACCGATGGCATTACTGTTCGACTTGCTGACATTGACACTTGTCCCAATGGCATTGGCATTCGAGATACCGGAGGCGATAGTCGCATCCCATCCAATCGCATTGCTGGCACTGCCGTAGGCGTGTGCGACCGTGCCGATAGCAATACTGTTCATCCCGGTAGCTTCTGCCACACCGATAGCAGTACTGCCGGAGGCACTTGCCTTCGCATTCGTTCCGATGGCATTGGCACTTTCCTCTGAGGCTTCTGCATGAAACCCGATAGCATTGGCATTCTTCCCGGTGGCAGATGCATTTTCGCCGATGGCATTGGAATAGTCTCCACTGGCAACAGCACCATAACCGAGGGTATTACCGGCGGCTTCTGCTGATATCATATCGCATACGGATACTGCCGACAGCACCATTGACAGGATAACGAGTTTGCTAAGTCTCTTGTTCACTCTCTTATTCATTCTCTTTTCCTCCTCCATTGTTGTTCTTGCGGAGATTATTGGACTTGTCCTAACGGAATATAGTACAATAACCATTCTAATTGGTAGATTCTGCATGGGGGGGGATTTCCTGCCATATGCACTTTATTTTTGCGTATTATTGCCATATTTTTTATTTATTGATGCCACTTTTGTGGGGCAAATCTGTGATTCGGCTATATTGCATGAAAAGATAGGCTGGTTATATACAGGAAAAACACCGTACTCCGCTGGGAAGTCGGTGCCATCATGTATATATGCCCTTTATACGAAGTCTAGGATTATCTATCACGTCGCTTGGGATATGATTGGAGCAATGTTTTGCCTCAGTATTGGTTGTACAGTTTTTTGCGTATGGGTGAGCTGGGCTGGTTCTTCAAGATATTCAAGATATATGAAAAAAGCACCGTACTTTTGTACGATGCTTATCTTGACCAGCGACTACCT
>CAZRVL010000189.1:0-2745 GCA_964603455.1 uncultured Lachnospiraceae bacterium | reverse complement strand
GAAAGATATAAGGTTGGTGACATCTTATCCGGATTATTAAGCTGATTCACAAAATTTTTCTTCATATCCTTGACCATGTTCAGATTAATACCTATTGGGGTGCCATCGTCCTCCACACCCATAATAATATATCCACCATATCTGTTCGAAAATGAACACACCGTTTCATACACATCTTCCTGCACACCATTCTGACAGGTTTTGTATTCTACTGTTATTTTTTCATCTTTTGTAAGCAAATCTCTCATAAATTCGTTTGTCATTTTATAGCCTCCAGTTTATTTCTATATGCATATCTTGTCATTCCTAATCATACTTGAAACAATTTCTTGTAGCATTGCTCACAATACATCGGTTCATCTATAATTACGCCTTCATCTAATATCATCTCCACATTGCAGTATGTACATTGGTGCAATTTATGTTGAATACCACAATTCAGGCACATACCATAAGGTGCATAATTTCCTTGAATACAAATATACTTTTCTCCGCATTGAGGGCATTCTAATTCATCAGATGCAATTGTTGGTAATATTCCTATTATTTCTGCAATATCACGTTCCTCTTGAACATCTCGTTTTGCTATTTCAAGTGAATCTTCATCAAAATTCTTCTTTCTTCGCCAGTTATTCATCAACTTAATTGTATCACTTTCAACTTTCGTCCTTGAATCATCAAACTTAATCTGTACAATATTGGGTCTATTAAATGCCGTACCCGAAAAAATTGTATTTAATGTATTCGATTTTCCACTTCCTGTATTTCCAACAATCAATGAATGGCTGGCAAAGAATTTATTTATATCAATATAAAAATTCAAATCCTTTTTGTATAAATATTTTCCCACACTAATAGAACCGCTATACGAAGTCCCGGAATATATTTTCAACAACTCCTCGTCTGAAACCGTATAAGCATTATCAAAAATATTTGGTGTTTCACCACTACTTCCTTGTTGAAATTCATTACCTTCAAAAAAAACAATAACCTTACAAGCAACCACGCGATTGCTTGCAATTTTAATAGATATTTCTTTTTTATCAGATTCAAGGACTGTTTTTTCACTTACAATTTCATAGATTCCGTTTTCAATCTTTAAAAAACTGCCCACACCTGCAATTCTCACCGGATTGGAATTTATAACGATATACGGGGTTTCTAATTCCTTATTAATTGCCACACTAATAACAGTATTGGATACCTCAATTACTTTTCCTATATACATATCAATCAAATCAGTCACCTCCTTGAAGGTTCTGCATCAAGTCAGCAACATCACTAAATTTGTACTCTGTATCCACTACTATAACGTTCTTATATGCACGATATTTTTCTTGCAGTTTTTTTATTTCACCAGTTGTTGCACAAAAAATAACCATATGAAATGTATTTATTGTAAGTGCATTTTCAATTATTTTATTGATATGTTCATCTCCCATAGACATTCCCGAAACAAACAATGTGGTTTTTTCTTGACATAAACGATTTGATAATTCTCTCATCAATGCAGAATAACTAATAATCAGATTAGTATTCTTAAACTTGTCTACTGATGGATAAATTATTTCTGGCAAAAAATCTTGTTCATATGGATTTCTTTCTATCAATTTTTCATCTTTCATACACCAAGATAATGAACCATGTATTTTAAATAAATTCATATGGTTAGGTGTCACTTTTACATTTGATCGGTTACTTGAAAACTATCAACAAAATCATAATTATAATATGCCAAATTGAATTTTCTATTAACAATACCTTCAAATCCAGAATAATAGTGAATATTTTGACTTTCCATTGCCATCTCATTCATCATATCATAGTTTGTTGTAAATATATTGAATATTTGATTTTTTAATCCATTTACTTCCTTTATATTCTTTAAGCCATTGTAAAAAGCAATATAAATGTCCATAACTGTACTTTCATCAGATTTTTTCAACCTATCTCTAATCAACATACGAATCTGATCTCTTTGCTCTTCGACTTTTTTCCTAAAATCCGCATCCTCAATATATAAATCAACTCCTTCTAATACAGATAAAAACTTCTCAATATTAGCATTCTCTGAGAATAAATAATCATCATATAAACCAGCAAGCATTGTCCCCACCCCTGCTGGAATAGTAGTATCCCTTTTTAACCCCTCATAGAACACTAATACATTTTTATCTTCTCTGATAAAACTCAGCAAATCCCACATCAAAGGAAAGTTAAGCTTTCCTTCAACTTTATTATAAGAGGTGCCTGCTCCTAACAGAAAATTAATATTTGTATTTTTCAGCAATATCTTTACCAGCTCTATTTGCTCCATAATAACTAACTCCTTTTCAACATTTTCGTGTTTTCTTTGTCCACTTCCGTAAAAAAGTACTCCAACGTCTCCACAAACATATTATTCTCAAACAATTCCTTAATTTGCTCTCTTGTCATCCATGCAACCTGTACCACTTCATCCGTTGTAGCATTCCCCAAATCAACCTCTCCATCATATTCGAACAACCAGACATCTACTATTTTATTAACTACTTTACCGAACTCTATTTTCTTTATATCAGACAAAATAACTTGTCCTTTTTGCGGTAATAAATCTACCCCTACTTCTTCTTTCACTTCTCTAAGCGCACCTTGCAAACTATCTTCCCCTTTTAACACTGAACCGTCCACACATTCCCACACCAAAGGAAATGCTGTTCTATTTGCAGAACGCTGCGAAATCAGATACTCTCCTTTGGAATTACG
>CAZRVL010000188.1:0-2800 GCA_964603455.1 uncultured Lachnospiraceae bacterium | reverse complement strand
GCGGTCGGAGCAGGCGCGGTGACGAAGCTCGTCCGTACCGACAGCACGGGCAAAAAACAGATACGGCGTATATTTGAACCCAAATATCCATATGAATATCTCGAAATAGAGCGTGTTTCTGATGCAGAATCGAAATTCGCCGAGGCTGACAGCTTCTTTGGGTTCGAACGCGAGGAAGATAAGTCTGAAACTGAGCTTTAAGACTATTCATTCGAAAGGTAAGGTATGGTAAATCATGAAAACGATAGAAAGAAATTGCCAAAATATTAAGGAACGTCAGAAGTTTATAAAGGAATGCGAGAACGATTTCGAAAAACGTCTCGACAAAGCGTGCGCTGCCTGCATAGCAAAGGATCCGCGGATAATCGCGCTCAGTGGCCCTACCTGTTCGGGAAAGACCACGGCGGCTGACAAATTCGTCCTTGACCTCGCCAAAAAGGGAAAGGAGATCCACGTCATCTCGATAGACGATTTCTTCAAGGAAAGAGACCTCATGAAGCGTGCCGATGAGATGGCAGGCGGTGTGAAGCTTGATTACGATTCGGTGAATGCGCTCGATTTTGAGCTTCTCAGCCAGTGCGCGTCAGATATTCTGTCGGGGAATCGCACGGTGCTTCCGAAATACGACTTCACTACCGGAAAACGTTCGGATGGTGAGCTTATCGTGCCGAGCGAGAACAGCATATTCATATTCGAGGGCATTCAGGCGGTATATCCTGAGGTCACGGCACTTTTCGGCGACAGATATGTGTCTGTATCTATAAACGTAGAAGACGATCTGGAGTTCAACGGAGATGTTTTCAGCAAGCGCGATATACGACTCATGCGCCGACTTGTCAGAGACTACCGCTTCAGAGGAGCTGCACCCGATTTTACCTTCTATCTCTGGAGATCTGTCGTTTTGAACGAGGAAAAATCGATAATGCCGTATGAGGAAAAGATCGACATAAAGATAGATTCGCTGATACCGTATGAAGTCATGCTGATGAAGAACGAGCTGACTCCGATACTTGAGAAAGTGCCGGAGACGAGCAGATTTTATGTAAAGGCACTTGAATATATCGAGCGTTTGAAGGAGCTTGACTCTGTGACACCCGATATGGTCCCCGAAAATTCGCTGCTGCGCGAGTTCATAGGAAAATGAGCAAATAGATGAGACGCTGTTTTTAGCGTCTCATTTTGTGTATATTTAACAATCAAATATAAAATTTCTTCCGTAATTTCGTTATAAAAACGATACGTTTTGACGCATATTGGCGAGTCGTGGCGTGTTCGGACGTGATATAATGGATGTGTAAAAAATACATCTGCTTTACGGAGGAAAATATGAATATACTCGGAATAACCTGTTCAAGCTTCAACAGCGTGATCGACTTCGATTCGCTCAAACGGGGTGGAGTTCGATTCGCATTCGTCAGGATGTCACGCGGAATGCGTGCGGATGCCCGTGGAGTCGAGCATTTTCGCGGCTTCAAGTCTGCCGGCATACCGGTCGGCGCATATCACGAGCTTTTAGCCGAAGGAATGCTCGAAGCGGTAGCCGAAGCCGACACTTTATTGGCTCAGCTTTCGGCGGTCAAACACGAAGTAGACCTATTCATCGTTTGTAAAATAGTCAAAAGACCCGAACAAACGGTCGAAACGCTTGCAAAGGTAGTCAATACGTTTTGCAAACTAATTAAAAATTTCGACTATGATATGTGCATCATGGGGAAATATGAGCTGCTTTGCGAGCTTGAACCGTTGCTTCGCGAATACGGTTGGAGCGATATGAACTATTTTGAAACCGCAGATGATAGCAAAAACTACATTTGTAGTGATAAAACTTTAAAAACGGCGGTCAGGGAATATCGCGAATACGGTGCGGTCGAGGGCTGCATGGGCGTGTACGGACTTGAGTTTGGCGGCGTTGAGATAGCGCGTGATATGCTGAGGGCATCGCTCGGAAGTGACGAGACGGTCGAGGAATTACTGGAATTTGCGCGGAAAAATGAGCTTGACAATATTGTCACGAAGATAGCCGACCGCGTATGCGCGAACAAACTGAGCGCAGTTCCGAATCCGCTGAGGCTGATGAGCTACGAGAAGCAGCTGATGTTTTTGCGCTGGCAATGCGGACTTTTCGCGGAGGAGATCGGCGAGCTTGCGAGGTACAGGCATTCGGTCGAGCTTGTACACAGGATATGCGAAAAATGCCTGAGGGGATGAATAAAACCGAATGTGCGGCGTTGATGGGAATCGGAAAGCATTAAATCCACTCGACGAATATCATGACAACATAGACATCATCGAGTTCGATTCGCATTCATCAGGATGTCACGCGGAATGCGTGCGGATTCCGGTGAACCGATCAAGCTCGGCCACAGGAAAAGCAAGCGAAGTAACCGAAACTCACGGCAGGACACGAACAACGACTCGTGGCGGAATAAAAAATACCGCGAGATCGAAAGAGATCTCGAATCGCAAAAAAGATTCGGGCAGACGAAAGGACCGAGATCTGAACAGCAGGAAATTCATCGCGCGCAGATATGGCAGATGACCACAGGAAATTCGAACGAGTCCACGCATTTGAACACTCAAATTCGAGCCTTCAAAAAACGAAGGCGAAAAATCAAATTTTGAAGGTTCGGAGTTGAAGATTTCAATGTAAATCCAACCGACCGGAAGGTGCAGGATATGCAAACGAAAGATCATCGGGAAACCCGGAGAAGAAGTCAAAATGCAGATTCCAAAAATCGACTGTCAATTATACAAAATGCCTAGTTTTGTTCGACTCGCGGTTTAGAAAAAAGAAGGGATT
>CAZRVL010000187.1:0-2820 GCA_964603455.1 uncultured Lachnospiraceae bacterium | reverse complement strand
ACGAGCCGATGTACCTCTCCAGCATGGCTGACAGCGTTATCACCTGCAATGTTGACGTTACCGAGCTTATGGGTAATGAAATCTTCCTCTACCTCGCAGCAGATGAAGAGCAGACTCTTACTGCACGTGTTTCGAGCCGTTCGACTGCAAGAGCAGGCGATACCATCAAGGTCGCACTTGAAGTTGCTCGTCTCCACATCTTCGACAAGGATACCGAGCGTTGCATCGTTCACTAATGTCTACTATAACTCCCTCTCTGAGGGAGTTATTTTTTATATTAAAAACAGCAGTCAAGCTGCCCAGAATTGAAAAATGTCCGCAGTATGCGGACATTTTTATTAATTTTCTACTTCATCCGAGAGCTTTATAACGAGCGTGTCGCCTATTATAGCCATCGAATTCTCTGCCGGGAAGCATCCCATTTTACTGACCGCTGAGGACTCAAATAAAGCTGTTCTTTCAGTATATGAGACACTTTCGAATTTTGACCCGAATATTCCATTCAGAAATCTTGTAACATGCTCATGATCATAGAGAAGTGAATTTTCTATACCGCTTTTTAACATATGTATATCATCCGTAAAAAGCTTTCTTGCGCTTTCCGGGACGATATTGTCCGAAAATACATCGCCATGCTTGCTTCCCAAAACAGCGATTTTCGTAAAGCTGTCCTCGAAGTTACGTATGCGGATCATCATTTCGATAGCTTCGGCATAACTCTGCTCGTATGACAAATTGAGATAAAAATAACTTATATTTGCCATTAGTGCGTTGTTTGCGCATATTAGTATCAGAAGAACACAGACGGATTCTTTAATTAATTTTTTTGCCCAACGTTCAAACAGTACTGCGGTGAAAATAAAGAGCAGGGTCAAACTTTGCAGCATCATTGGACGGTATGAACAACCATCTGACGCAAAATGCCACATCCCGGCAAATGGAATGATCGATACTATACAGATTATGATAAGCAGAACCGACCACTTTTTTTATATATTCCGCTTTTAACAAAGGCAATAACGATACCCACAGCCGATGTCACGAGAAATATGATATTTAGTATGCTGTAAATCGAAAAGCCATTTTCGAGAACATTCCATTGCAGGAAATACAATAAAACACTTTTTATCGAGCTCTTTATACCGTTTACGAATAGTCCGACACTTATCTTACCGACCTCAGAGATTCCCTGATAGTCGTTCGCCGGTGTTCCGGTCAGCTTCAATAGAAGCTTCCAGATAACATAATATGCTGCAAGCGAGAAAATGTATATAACTGCCTGGCGCAGTATCCATTTCAGGAAAGTGTTTCTGTCATACAGATCTCTGAACAAAGCATCCATAAAATAACATACCGCAAGTATCAAAGCAAACGAAACATATGCTTGATATATTCCGCATGAAACACATATACATACTCCGGCGATCAGCTGCCTTGATACTCGTTTTTCTTCGATCCTCGAAAGATACATTCCGAGTGCCGAGAGCAGCATGGCTATCATATATCCGTCAGCTGTGAACTCAAAGAAAAGTGTCTCTGTTGTTGCCGGAGCGGCTGCTAATAATGCTCCGGATAGCCATATCAATACCGGATTTTCAAGTTTAAATAGCATCGTTATCACAACTGTTGTCAGCGCGATAAAAAAGCAGGACAATATTCCGATGACCCACGGAAGATCATAGAATGAGCTTATTCCGCAGGCGGCAGACAATGCCCATCGCCCCGAACCGAGCACGTTTTGATCGGAATAAAAATTATACAGCGAATCGTGATTGGGCAGCGTATTTGCGAATTTGTAGAAATGTATCAGCAAAGCTGTAAAAAACGTTGCGGCAAAAGCGATCTTATGCTCCTGTTTGAGCTTATTTTTGAAGAGTCTTATGAGTCCTTCTCCCATTGTAATTCCTCCGTTGCGATTGTACAAAAAAGTATACTTTTTTGTACAATTTTAATCATAAATATTTTATCACTTATTTCAAGTAATTTCTACCGTTAAATTGTTAATTAATTCAATTTTTTACAGATAATCTGCTATACTCAACTTGTTTATAAAAAAGTATACTTTTTTGCAAATCATTCACCTTCAAATTTTTTTGCACGATAACGAAATGTCGAAAGCGGCATACCGCATTCCTCGGCTGCGGCTGTTCCGGTGATCTCTCCGTTCTTCCATCGTGTGTATACCGGATAAAAATTTTGAGGCAGAGGACTGAGCTTTCTGCCAAAGCTGATCCCCTTCGACTTTGCCGCTGCGATCCCCTCAGCCTGTCTTTTGCGTATATTTTCGCGCTCATTTTCCGCAACGAACGACAGCACTTGAAGCACTATATCGCTCAAAAATGTTCCCATAAGATCTTTACCGCGTCTTGTATCGAGCAGAGGCATATCGAGAACGACTATATCAACTCCTTTTTCCTTAGTCAGCATCTGCCACTCATTCAGTATCTCATTATAATTTCTTCCGAGCCGATCTATGCTTTTTATATACAGCAGATCGTCTTTTTTCATTTTGCGCACAAGCTTTTTATATTCCGGACGTTCAAAATCCTTTCCCGACTGTCGATCGGTGTATATATTATTATCAAGGACTCCCATCTCACCTATTGAGATCAGCTGACGATCTTCATTTTGTTCTTTCGTTGATACACGAACATATGCGTATGCGGTCACTTCGTTTTTTTCCATAACAATAATAAAAGGCACTATATTCAAAAACGAATACAGTGCCTTTATTTGTTCGATTATTTATTGTCTGTTTGAAATCAGATCAATAAGCAACGCCCTGCCACTTCATCGCGTCGGCGATCTTGAGGAAGCCTG
>CAZRVL010000186.1:0-2835 GCA_964603455.1 uncultured Lachnospiraceae bacterium | reverse complement strand
ACCAACACAGGCGGTGACTTGTATATGTCCCAGTCTGCTATTGACATGCTCACTTTGGTCAATGCACTGGTTCATTTTGATGAAGCTGATTACCTGTATAACCTCGTAACCTCGAATTTCTTTAACCTCGACATTCCCAAATCCAACCTGTACGAAATTCGCATGAAGATTCGCACCGGTGGATGGAGAGCAAAGACAGACGAGAAAGAGCAGGTCAATTACCTTATTAACTTCATGAACCTGATGCTTGCGAACACCGTTGATAAGAACAATAAGTGGGAATACATTGTTGCCAGTCTCAGAACGCAGCCTATTCTGCAAGCTATCCGTAAGGTCTATAGCACCCTTGAACCATGGAAGCATTTCAGCAGTGATCCGTGGAAGCAGCACTATTATCAGTTGAATGTTGACCTTCTGTTTGAGCAAATCATTAACGCCTGCAATGTGGACAGGCTTACGATTAACACTCTGCAGGAATATCTGCACAACAGCATCGTTTCCCAAGTTTCTGTTGATAGTAGAATCCCTACGCGGAATGGAGAAGACACTGCTATTCAGTGCATTACAGTACACAAATCGAAAGGTCTTGAATACGGCCATGTAATCATGCCTTTCTGCTCTGCGTCAATAAACTTCATCAAAAAGACACAGCTGCATATCAGTACCACAAAGCATGAAGACAGATATCGTATTGGATATAACATGAGCATAGGTGATTCAGGAGAAACGGTCCAGAACAATTTCTATGATGAAATCATTGAGAAGTCCGAAAAGGCCCGTGAGGAAGCTCGTGTTCTCTACGTTGCTATGACAAGATCAATCCGCTCGTTCTCTTGGATTGAAATCCAAGGAAAGCAAAATCTGTCTTGGCAGAATCTCATAGAAACGGAGGCCTAAGAAATGCCGTTTAAGATCTACACATATGAAGATCCTTACAAATTAGATGAAGCGGATTTCTGGAGTGAGATTTCTGCCTTGCCACACTTTTGTGGTGCCCGAACCCTTGTTAACGGCCTTAAGGATGTGTTGGGAGATAATATCAAGGGCTTAATCTGTCCATTGGATGAGCTTGTCAAGCACGAAGAGGTTTACAAGCAATGGACCGACAATATCAGCCTACGGGTGCAGCAATATAGTGCTTTTTCTTCTGCTTTCAAGCAGCTGCTTGAGAAGCGCAGAATCAGCAAGTCATTCTACATGGCATTGGAGCAAAATCAGACCCATTTCCTCGAAGCAGTTCGTTTGTTTGTTGAACTTGATATTTCTGCATCTGCCATTGACGGAAACAAGGGCAACACAGAACAAAAGCTCTTTGTTCACATGCTCAAAAAGGCACAGAAAAGCCAACTTTTCCAATTTCCTCAAACGCCTTCTCGAGAAAAGCTCCAAGAGATTATTGTTGAGCTTGCTGAAAAAGAAGTTAAGGAATGTACAGGAACACACAGGGAGGTAAAGCGTTGCGAAAGAGCCGTTAGAGTAACCAGAGAGCAAATATTTGACAGCATCGTTGTTCATGGTGTGCACCAGTTTACACCCGTTCAGTTGCGCCTACTGCTTGCCATGGAAAAGATGGGTATAACCATCATCTTCCTGTTCAATTATCAGAAAAAGTATTCCAAGATTTACTCCTCATGGAATGACATCTACGGGTGCTTTGAGGTGCCCATCCATCACGATACCGTAGTTCGTGAATACGCACCTCCCACCATGCAAACCCCCAGTAACGCCCTGGCCTGTGCTCTTGGTGAGATTTGCGAGGGCAGAAACGCAGTAGGTAGTGCATTGCTCAGAAAGTGGTATAACTTATACAAAAGCGTTGAGCTTATGGAGTTTGCTAACATCACAGAGTATGCGCATTTTGTTTCTAATCACTTTGATGCTGCTATTCAGCGCTATTCTGAATCACGTAGCGTTATGGAAAGAGGCAACGATGTGTGGAGTAATGCTGCGGTTCTGCAGCACTTGGACGAGCAGGTGTATACCGCAAATCGTGATGTACATACCCTGCTAAAAATTTACTATCCTGAGTATGCCAAGGACCGACACTTCCTCTCTTATCCCATTGGCCAGTTCTTCTCTGCGATTTATCGCCTTTGGGACTATGAGAACGGGAAGATCATCTTCGATTTTAATGACATCAAAGAGTGCTTGTCCTCCAATATCCTGAGCGCTGCTCCTGGTGAGGTGCTTCTCCGGACTTTCTACAATGTCGCAATTCTCTTTGAGAATATAACTACCTATGACGAGTTCCAGCGGGAGATTGTTGAGGGATATGCAAAGAACTACGACAAATTGGCTGATACACCCGGCAACGATGCTCTTTCCGAACTCAAAAATTTGTCTATCTACAGTAGGTATAAAGTCACCAAGACAGATTTGCATGCCCTTATCCATGCGATTGAAGAGATTAACGAGATAGCCACATATCTCTTCGCGCTTGACAACTCCCACGAGGACTTTATTAATTTCGGCAAACATTTCCACAATCTTGAAGAATTCCTTAAACAGCGCGAATTGGCACTTGCCAACGAGCAAGAACGAGCTTTGATTACAGCTCTTCAGTTGCGTCTGGATAAGATCAAACCGGAGCGGTCCACTTTCTCCGGTACATTCCGGGACTTAAAGGCGGGGCTATACTACTATCTAAAGCAGAAGAACGACGAAGATCAAGGCGTTGACTGGATTGTAAAGAACTACGAACAGATTGACGGCGATATTCTGCAAAGTAAGCGTCAGTTCGAGGAAGAACAGCACAAGGTCTATCATTTTGCCTGTGTGTCTGACCGCGACATGAATAAAACTGTCAACGATCATCTGCCGTGGCCGCTGACTGAC
>CAZRVL010000185.1:0-2844 GCA_964603455.1 uncultured Lachnospiraceae bacterium | reverse complement strand
AAGCTCTTCCATCATCAGGACATTGTAGACTCCCTCTGTTCCGCGCTTCGCGAATCCGAAATTTTCTAGATTTACGACGGTGTTTTTTTGTCTGTAGATATAATATGGATTGTAGCCTGCGTTTTTGAGCCGTATCTGAGAATAATCCACGCATTTTACCGTTTCGTCTGCCGAACGATTGTATATCTCGGTGTCGGCGCGGAGTATCTCGGCGGATTTCTTGACGCAGAAGGTGTGAACGGTGATATTTTCGGGAGCGAGTGCGATCATTTTGTCAACGGTCTGCGCGAAGTTCTCGAAGTAATCGCCCGGAAGACCCGCTATGAGGTCGGTGTTTATTACCTTTATCCCCGAATTTCGGGCGATGGTATATGCGCGGTAGAAATCGGCAACGGTGTGCCGCCGACCTATCCCGCGAAGTATCTCATCGTTCATCGTCTGGGGGTTTATGCTTATTCTCGAAACGCCGTAGGTGCGTGCGATCTCAAGCTTTTTTGCGGTTATCGTGTCGGGTCTTCCGCCTTCGAGGGTAAATTCGTAGAGCTTCGAGGTGTCGATCTGCTTTGCTATTGTCGAGAGCAGAAATTCGAGCTGGTGGGAATCGAGGGTGGTCGGTGTGCCGCCGCCGATGTAGACCGTTGACACGCGAAAACCACGGGTCTTTACATATTCAAATGTTCGTCTTATGTCGTATGCCAACTGCTCAACATATGCCGGGACGAGCGACAGGAGCTTTTGAGAGGTATACGATACGAACGAGCAGTATGCACAGCGTGACGGGCAGAACGGAATACTAATATAAATCGAGCAAGTGGGAGCTTTTCCCGATCTGACGAGACGTGCGATCTTCTGTTCGTTTTTGGCAATATCGACTGCAAGCGCGGCTTTCCGCGGCTGAAGCGCGAAATCCCCGGTCAGCATAGCCCTGACCATCGAGGGCGTGTGCAGTCTTGAACCGTCCTCACCGTGCGCCATCAGTATAGCCGAAGCCATCTTCGCAGGACGTATCCCGGTGAGTATGCCCCATGACGGGACAGTCCCGAACATCTCCGCCCCGGCTTCGAGCGCGGCTTTTCCGGCAGCTAATTTTGATGCCTTCGTCTTGTGATCCGAGCCGTTGTTTTCGACTCCGAGCCATATCGACTTTCCGCCGACCGGCTCATCGCGCTTGGCTATCGTGAAATCGCCGCCGCGTGAGAATATGCAGGTGACAGACACATATTCGGTCTTGTCCGCCCCGACGAAATCCTTTCGGATGAAGGTCGCCGAGACGTTCTGATCGTCAGCCTCGCCGTCAGCTGCGAATTTCGCGCCCGGTACGAACAGCATACATAGCGTTTGAAGATAATATTTGTTCAGCTCCCCTGAGATGATGAGCCTCATTTTTTGAGAACTGAGCTGTCCATGTCGATAGTGACAGGACCGTCATTTATCAGCGATACCTGCATATCCGCGCCGAATCGACCGGTTTCAACGTGTATTCCCTTGTCGCGCAGGCACGCGGCGAAATACTGATACAGTCTCTCGGCTTCGTCCGGAGCGGCTGCCCCGAAATAATCCGGACGATTTCCCTTTCGGTAGTCGGCAAGCAGTGTGAAATTCGATACTACAAGTACAGAGCCTTCAATATCCTTGACCGACAGATTGAGCTTTCCGTCAGCATCGTCGAATATCCTCAGCTTCGAGATCTTCTCAGCCAATACCTCGGCATCTGCAGTCTCATCGCCCTTTGCGACACCCAGTAATATCATCAGCCCCCTTTGACAGCTTCCGATGATCTCGCCGTCAACGGCGACCTCCGCTTTTTTACAACGCTGCAATATTGCTTTCATATATCTTTTCCTTTCGTTATTGTGATCGTTTATAAGATTTATCGGCGCGAAACATCGATAACGCCGGTTATCTGCTTTAAGCGCGATGAGATCGAATTTACATGATCCGTGTTCTTGCAGGATACGGTCAGATTCAAGATCATCGAGCCGTTAGGCGATTTCTGCGAATTTATATTGAGTATCGAGACACGCATATCGGCAAGCGCGGTCGTGATGTGCGCCAAAAGCCCAAGCTCATCGTTCGCGTATATCTGCAAGGTCGCCTCGTATACCGCCGCACGCTCAAACGGCGAGGAGCTCTCCCAGTATGCCGAGACCCATCTGTCCTTGTCCTCTGCCTTCTTCATGCCCGACAGCACATTCGGACAGTCGGCTTTATGCACCGACACTCCGAAGCCCTTCGTGATGAAGCCGACAACATTGTCGCCCGGCAGCGGATTGCAGCATTTCGCGAATTTGACCTGACAGCCCGATGCTCCGTCTATAACTATGCCGCTTCCTCCGTGTGATCTGTTGTGTATCGGCTCGGAGATCTTGATCTGCGAGACATCGGTGATCTTGACCTCTGGCTGTACCTCCGGCTCGACCACCCTGTCAAGCTCGTCGCGCAGCTTTCCGGAGATCTTCGATACCGAAAGTCCGCCGTAGCCTATCGTGTTGTAGAGATCCTCAGCCGATTTTATGCCGATGCGTGCGGCAACATTTCCGGCAACCGTGTCGAGCTGCGTCTCGGTGAAGGCTCGATTGTATTTCTTGAGCTCACGTGCCAGATCATCGCGTCCGACGATTATGTTCTCGTTGCGCTGCTCGCGCTTGAACCATTGACGTATCTTGCTACGCGCCTCGCCGGTCTTGACTATCTTCAGCCAGTCACGTGACGGTCCCTTTGACGAATTTGACGTGATTATCTCAACGATCATTCCGTTCTCGGGCACGGTGTCGATAGGAGCTATCGCACCGTTGATCTTCGCGCCGACCATCTTGTTTCCGACCTCGGAATGTATCGCGTAGG
>CAZRVL010000184.1:0-2847 GCA_964603455.1 uncultured Lachnospiraceae bacterium | reverse complement strand
AGATTATGGAGATTTCTACTACACAGAAGATTCTCCATTGCCTAGTAAAAAACCTATGATGAGTATTGATGAGGAGCTTTTGTTCTAGTTAAAGGCGTTTTTACTTAAACTCGTTAAAATAGTAAAAATCTTAAGATTAAGGATAATCTATGAGACTAAAAATGCAACATGCTCCATACATTGCAAATAAAATCAGTATAGATATAGGTAACGCCCCACAAGTAGAGATTCTAGCACCACTCCCTAACATAGCACAACAGGCTTTAGAAATGCTGCAAGAAAACATCAAGCAAGAACTCTCCATAGATGAGAAAGTGAGAGAAATCCTAGAGGAGAGAAGTGATGAGATTGAGGATTTTGGTATGGATGAGAGGGAGCTTTTTAGAATGTGTAAACGTCAAATAGCACAAGAAAGAAACTTTTATCTTTCTTGGGAGGATAGGTGCAGTGATATTTCGCATAAGATTCTCATAGCCCTGCAGCCTCTAATAAGGTTTAATGTATCTGAAACTATTGTGAAAAATATCATTTTTAAAGCCATCAATGAGTATTCAAAAATTTATGAAAAAGCGGAAGAGGCAGTGATTGAAAAGCTTAAAAAATATAAGCGGAAGCTTGTTTATGGCACAGAAGAATATGACATTGTTTTTAGCAAATTATATGAAGAAGAGTTGCGTAAGAAAGGTCTTTTATGAGTGGCGACTATAAAGATGTGCATCTTTATTTTGCCAATGGTTTATATTTTAAAGCAAAGAGTTTTGGTGCAGAGGGTAGTTTTGTAGGAGAAGTTGTATTTAACACTTCAATGAGTGGTTATCAAGAGATTATTACAGATCCAAGTTATTGTGGGCAGTTCGTGGTATTTAGTATGCCAGAAATAGGCATAGTGGGCGTAAATAATCAAGATTCAGAATCTGCCAATTCCTCTTGCGTTGGCGTTATCCTATCATCTTACAATGATTTTACTTCAAATTTTCGTTCGACTTCTACGCTTTCCTCTTATCTTAAAAATAAAAATATTATGGGAATTTGCAATGTGAATACACGAAGCTTAATCAAAATCCTAACTCGCAATGGCTCAATGATGATGGTTGCCTCCACCGAAGTATCTCAAGTTTCACAACTAAAAGATATACTAGTAAATTCACCTAAAATCGATGATATTAATTTCATCGAGAGAGTCTCTACTCAAAAGCCCTATATCCACACAGATTCTATATTTGATTTAAACAATTTCACTTATGCAAAACCTCCAAAGGCGAGGGCTAAAGTCATCGCTATTGATTTTGGTGCGAAACGAAATATTCTTAATGAATTAAATGCAGTGGGCTTAGAAGTGGAGATAGTGCCACATTCTTTCAGTGCAGATAAGATTCTAAAACGTTTCCATGATAGAGAAATTCAAGGTGTGTTTTTGTCAAACGGTCCTGGCGACCCTATTATGCTACAAGATGAAATTTCTCAAATATCAAAGCTTATATCCGCACAAATTCATATTTTTGGGATTTGTTTAGGGCCTCAGGTACTATCTATCGAACACGGCTACCCTACATCTAAGCTGAAGTTTGGGCATCAGGGAGGAAATCATCCTATTAAAAATATGCAGACAGGTGCAGTAGAAATCACTGCACAAAATCATAACTATTGCGTTCCAGAATCTATCGCCGAGATAGCTGACATTACATATCGAAATTTATTTGATAATACCATAGAGGGAGTTTCTTATAAAAATAAGCCCATTTTTTCGGTTCAGCATCACCCAGAGGCAAGCCCTGGACCAAAAGATTCTAGAATGCTTTTTCAAAAATTTGCTACCTTATGCACTCAGGCTTTATGAAACAAGTATTGGCAACAGCTATAATCTTTAAAGTATAGAATCTTTCTCATGGTTCATTGACTTTAGCCTTTAGCACGGGTTTATAGGCTATGATATTTTTGTAATAATTCTTAAAATTAAACGCTTATTATTTTGTTAATATTATATGTAAAATAATAATGAATTTTATAATATCTTATTTAGGCTTCAATAAGCATATTTGCAGATGGATTCTAGGCAGTGATGCTAAGAGGCTTGTTTAGCACTAGCATATTTCAAAGATTCTATAAAACCCTAAACTCATCAGGATTATCCAACGCATAGCGGAATTTCTCCATATCCACGCGTTTATCCCAAATGCTTATCATCACGCAGGCTACGACATTTCCGCATAAGTTCCCCACGCTTCGCATTTCGCTTAAAAACTTATCGATTCCTAAAATCGCAGCCACGGTTACAGCGGGGATTAAATGTGTCCCATCGCCTGTGGTGAGTGCGGAGAGCGTCCCTGCCAATACGATAAAGCCACTTCCCGTTACGCCCACAGCCCCTTTTGAGCTAATCATTAAGATGATGATTAGCGTTATGGTTTGTTCCAGCGTGATAGGAATATCAAAGGCTTGTGATAGGAAAATCACCGCCAAACTCAAATAAATATTTGTCGCATCGAGGTTAAAGCTATATCCAATAGGCACGATTAGCCCTACACTCGCCTTTTGTATCCCTGCCTTTTCTAGCTTTCGCATTAGAGGGGCGAGTGCACTCTCGCTTGAACTTGTCGCAAAGACGATTAGCACCTCCCGATACACAAACCGCATTAGTTTAAAGATATTTACCCGCCCCATTAGGCAGATAATCCCAAGCACGATAAAGATAAACGCCAAAACAGCCGCCGCCATAGTCAAAAGCAATTGTGCCATTCCGCTAATGGAGCTAAAGCCAAACTTTGCGATGAGAAATGCCATAGCCCCAAATGTCGCCACTGGAGAATACCAAATCAACGCCGATAGCACTTTGAAAAATGTCTATTG
>CAZRVL010000183.1:0-2886 GCA_964603455.1 uncultured Lachnospiraceae bacterium | reverse complement strand
TCTGCCCGATATGGCAACCGTTGATATTCGTATCATCACTACCGGCAAGACAAGTACGATTGCTAAGAACGACAATGCCCGCATTGCCAACGATGTCCGTACCAAGCTGACAGTACTCGGAATCCTCCCCGCTGACATCGACACTTCAGACTTCAGCCTGTCACCACAATATGGCGAAGCAAAAAACCGTCCTGCTCCGATTGTCGGCTATAAGGCTCGTCATACGCTGACTGTCACCGTCCGCGACCTATCCCTTCTCTCCCGCAGCATTGACACTGCCTTATTCTGCGGAGCTTCTCAACTAGGCAATATCACCTACGATTGCCAAAGCAAAAACGCCCTCCAAATGCAGGCTCTTGCCAATGCCGCCCGCGAAGCCAAGCAAAAAGCAACTACGCTGGCGACAGCCTTAGGAGAACCGGATGTACAGCTCTTATCCATAACCGAATCCGGTATATCGACTACACCATACCGTGTCCGCTATGCCAAAGATAACCTCACAGCTACCGGCAGTGAATCAACCAAACTGTCTATCAACGATATTCGCATCACCGCAACTGTCATCGCCGTATTCACACTTCCATAATATAGACGAAAAAAGACAATGCAGGAATCTCTGCATTGTCTTTTTTGTTATCTGCGTTTTGGTTTGTTTTGCTGTTTCAAGCGAGCTTTGTTACGCGGGTCACGCGGGCCGCCGACACGATAACGGTCACCGAAGAGCAAGAGTCGATCTCCGAAAATCATCCACAGAAGCATTGCCAGTACAGCAAGGTTACCGATTTCGCCACCGATAATGCCAAGGTCTACCAATACGGATATGAAGGTAATCGCACCCAAGTAGGACATCGCTTTTTTCAAGTCAATGTAGGGATACTTCTTCAAAATCAAATACGCAACGCCCAATACAATAAGGTCGATTGCAATCCATGCCAAGCCGTTCACGAAGAACATCTTGAGCACAGCACCGGCAAGCAATGTTCCAAATACTTTTGCCATTATGATATTCACGTTTTGCCTTCCTCCTATTAAGTCCGATTATTCTACTCAATTATTTCTTCGCATAGCCTTCTTTTCCCTGCTAAGTGCAAAATTATCTTTTCTTATTTCCTTTTTAGTAGGATTTATCCCATGAGTCGCGAATAGATATAAGATATTTGCTATGAATAGGAGTTGTATCATGTCATCGAAACCTACGCGAATTACTTCGCTTGACTATATCCGTGGCATCGCTATGCTCGGCGTTATCGGGATTCATGTTGGCTCATTCAGCCTTGCCAATCCCGACCTCAACACCGCCTTATTCGCCCTCTTGGAGGTTGCGACTCGATTCAGCGTGCCGATATTCTTCTTTGTATCTGCCTTCGGGCTTTTTTATCGTCTTGATTTGACAGCACCGTTTGACTATCTCCGTTTTATCAAGAGACGATTCCGAACAGTATTGGTGCCATACATCGTCTGGTCACTGCTTTATCTCCTCCAATACTCGGTCAACTTCCATGATTGGAACGTATGGCATCCTTACGGACTACTGACAACACTGTTTTTCGGCTTAGGCTCTTATCAGCTCTACTTCATGGTCATTCTGCTCTGGTTCTACGCACTGATGCCGGTATGGATTGCTATTATGAAGCGACTGTCACCACCGATTCCGCTACTTGCCATATTGTTCATCTTACAGCTTGGCTTCAACCATTGGTCAACCGTTAGCCTCTGGTCATATCCGCTGGACGGTTCTTTCTTTAGCCAGTGCATCCAGTTCCGCTTGAACTGGTGGGTCATGCACTATCTCTTCATATTCTTACTCGGTGGAGCGATGGCAATTCACTACGACCGCGTATGTCGTTGGCTCCAAGAGCATGGCAAGCTGATTTATACGCTGGGGATATTATCGCTGGTTTTGATTGTAGGACGATTCTACGGCTATCTCTACCAAACACCTGCCTACTCACCCGAATCCGCTATGAATATGGTGCAACAGCTTAGCCCCGTCGGGCTTATCTATACGGTAGGAGCAACATTATTTTTCCTACGCTTCTTCACCTTCGCCAAGCTGCCCGCCCGCATCGCCGGCACCTTAGCTCTCCTCGGGCATCACTCCTACTTCATCTACTTGTTCCACCCCTTCGTCTTGTCCTTCTTCGGTGATACCGCCGTACTCAACGGCATCGTATTAACAACCAAAAAGATTATCGCCCTCTACCTCGTCGTTGCCATCCTCTCCCTACTCTTCGCCATCCTCACCGAATGGATTGCCCACCGCCTCCCACTTGTAGGCAAACTACTCATCGGCACATCACGCAAAAAATAATGCGTTATAACGATAAAACAAAATACTGCTCAAATAAACATCCCTCGGTACAGGCGAGGGATGTTTATTCTATATGAGTCCCCAGCATCATGATAGGTCACAAAAAAGACTCCATTAAGGAGTCTTTTCTTCATCAAATGCAATATGATACAGTTCTTCTCCTACACCGTGCAATGTAATAGAAACATGTTTAGGGGAGTATTCCGGATAGTTAATAGTATGTAGTTTGCAATCGGTGTCGTAGTCATAGATGTCATGCTTACGGGTGACGATGGTACGACTATCACGATAGATAAGATAGTCTGATATGAGATACTTGCTATCGCCGGACATTGCCATAAGAACAGTCAAGGAGCAGACACCGTCCTCTGTATATCGTATACTATCCTTTTCTACGAACAGGAGGCAATCTGCCTCGATTCTCTGCCATATTGCCTCATCTACGCTAAATGCCAAACAGATATTCGAGCTGACCAACACGAGCATCACCATCATTAAAATAATCTTTTTCATCGCTTCTCCTCATTTCTTCATTCCTTATTTCAATCATACAACAGAGTAATCATAGAGACAAC
>CAZRVL010000182.1:0-2891 GCA_964603455.1 uncultured Lachnospiraceae bacterium | reverse complement strand
AAGCACATAATTGTGAGAAAGGTATGGTAAACCATGAAAGTTAAACCATCCGTTAAGAAGATCTGCGAAAAGTGCAAGATCATCAAGAGAAAAGGTCACGTTATGGTCATCTGCGAGAACCCCAAGCACAAGCAGAGACAGGGCTGATCGCACACCATCCGACCAACTACTAATCACTACAGAAGGGGTGAATTAACGAATGGCACGTATTGCCGGTGTTGATATTCCGAACAACAAGAGAGTTGAAATCGCTCTCACCTATATCTACGGAATCGGAGTCAAGAGCTCCAGAGACATCCTCGCTGCTACTGGGATCGATCCCGATAAGCGCGCAAAGGATCTGACCGAGGAAGATACCGCTAAGTTAAGAGAAGAGATCGAAAAGAACTATCACGTTGAGGGTGACCTCCGTCGTGACCGTGCTCTTGACATCAAGAGAATGATCGAGATCAACTGCTACCGCGGCATCAGACACAGAAAGGGTCTTCCCGTAAGAGGTCAGAGAACAAAGACCAATGCGAGAACCCGTAAGGGTCCCGCAAAGACCATCGCAAATAAGAAGAAGTAAGGAGTGACCTAAGATGGCTAAAGTACAGGCTACCGCCAAGAAGGTTATCAAAAAGCGTCGCGAGCGCAAGAACATCGAAAAGGGTTCGGCTCATATCCGCGCTACCTTCAATAACACTATCGTAACCATTACCGATGTGGCAGGCAATGCTGTATCGTGGGCTTCCGCAGGTGAGCTTGGATTTAAGGGTTCCAGAAAATCCACTCCTTACGCAGCTCAGATGGCAGCTGAAACCGCTGCTAAGGCGGCTATCGACCACGGCATGAAGACCGTTGAGGTCTATGTAAAGGGTCCGGGCGCAGGACGTGAGTCGGCTATCCGTGCTCTCCAGGCTACCGGTCTCGACATCAGCCTCATCAAGGACGTAACGCCGATCCCGCACAACGGCTGCCGTCCTCCCAAACGCCGCCGCGTTTAATCTATTCTTTAAGGAGGATAATAAATCATGGCTAAGAATAACCAGCCGATCGCAAAACGCTGCAAGGCTCTCGGTATCTCGCCTGCTGTTATGGGTTATAACAAGAAGGAAACCAAGCGTAACAGCGCAGCGAAGCCCAAGAAGAAGAGCGAATATGCACTTCAGCTTCAGGAAAAGCAGCGCGCTAAGTTCATCTATGGCGTAATGGAAAAGCAGTTCCACACCTATTATGAGAAGGCTGAAAGAATGGCAGGCAAGACCGGTGAGAATCTTCTCTCGCTTCTTGAACGCCGTCTCGATAACGTCGTTTACCGTATGGGACTCGCTAACACTCGCCGCGAGGCTCGTCTCCTCGTAAGCCACGCACACTACACCTTGAACGGAAATAAGGTCGATATTCCTTCGATCCTTGTCAACGTTGGTGATGTGATCGCTATAAAGGATTCCAGCCGTTCTACTGATAAGTTCAAGGCTCTCGTTGAGGGAATGGACTCTGTAATCGCTCCGAAGTGGCTCGAACTCGATAAGACCAACGGTACTGCCAAGGTCATCGCACTTCCCACTCGCGAAGATATAGACTTCCCGTTCGAGGAACAGCTCATAGTTGAATTGTATTCTAAGTAATAACAGCCTTTTCAATATACCAGTGCATTTGGCTGTGTTTATATTTTAAAAAGGAGGGTTATTGAATGATAGAAATAGAGAAGCCCAATATCGCGACAGTTAATCTGAGCGAAGACGGCAAAAGCGGCAAGTTCATCATTGAGCCTCTGGAGCGCGGATACGGCATTACTCTCGGCAACTCCTTACGCAGAGTTCTTTTGAGCTCGCTTCCAGGTGTTGCGGTCGTAAGCATAAAGATTGACGGCGTTCTTCATGAAATCTCCACTATTCCCGGAGTCAAGGAGGATGTTACCGAGATCGTGCTCAACGTAAAGGGTATCACCGCTAAGCTTCACACGAGCGGACCGAAGACTGTCACTATTGACATCAATGGTCAGGCTAATGTGACTGCCGGAGATATTAAGCAGGATGCGGATATCGAGATATTGAATCCCGATCACCACATTGCCACCGTCAGCGAAGGCACTCGCTTCTATATGGAGCTTACCTTCGATCATGGCAGAGGATATGTCTCTCAAGAGAAAAACAAGCAGAATAACCCCTCTGTTATCGGTCTTATCTATACTGACTCGATCTATACTCCCGTGTATAACGTAAATTATACGGTTGAGAATACTCGTGTCGGAAGCAATACCGATTATGATAAGCTGACGCTTGACGTCTTGACTAACGGTACAATTTCAGCTAAGGAGGCTGTCTCCCTTGGCGCCAAGATACTCAACGAGCATCTCAACCTCTTTGTCGATCTTTCGGATGAGGCAAAGAAGGCCGAAATTATGGTCGAGCGCGAAGAAACCATCAAGGAAAAAGTGCTTGAGATGACCATTGAGGAGCTTGACATGTCGGTTCGTAGCTTTAACTGCTTAAAGCGTGCCGGCATCGACACGGTTGAAGATCTTACCAACCGTACTGAGGAGGACATGATAAAGGTCCGTAACCTCGGTAAAAAATCACTCGAAGAGGTAATCCAGAAATTACACTCTCTCGGTCTTGATTTGAAGAAGGAGGAGGAATGATCGATGGTTTTCCATCGGTCAGACTCCTGACATACTAACCTAATCTGCAAAAGGAGGGAATTCCAATGCCCGGAACCAGAAAGCTCGGCAGAACTACCGCGCACAGAAAAGCAATGCTCAGAGGAATGGTGACCTATCTGCTCGAAAACGGATCGATCGAAACGACCCTGACTCGTGCAAAGGAGGTTCGCAGCCTCACTGAGAAGATGATCACCCTCGGCAAGGACAATACTCTCGCATCTCGCCGTGCAGCTCTCGCCTTCAT
>CAZRVL010000181.1:0-2926 GCA_964603455.1 uncultured Lachnospiraceae bacterium | reverse complement strand
CGACGAACTTCGGCGAATCTTACACCGATACGATTGATATCTCCGGCTATGTATCCGCTGCCATCAAGAACGAAGCTGCCAAAGGTGATATAACAATCAACGACAGCAAAATTACGATTGAAGAAGCGATTACCAATAATACGAATGATATTTCAAATATCAAGACCGATGTAAGCAATATCAAAACCGACATCACCAACATCAATGAGAATATCGACAATATCAATAAGGATATCGACAATATCAATACCACGATTTCTAATATCAATACGGATATTACGAACAATACCAACGACATCAAGGACATCAAGGATAACTATGTCAAGGATGTAACGAAGGATGGCGACACCATCACCATTACTAAGGGGGACGGCTCTAGCACCTATTTCAATGATTCGCATATTACCGGATTCAAACAGTCGGATGTCGGTGATTATGGCTCGACCACAGCAGGTCAATTCACCTCCACTATCACGACGAACTTCGGCGAATCTTACACCGATACGATTGATATCTCCGGCTATGTATCTGATGCTATCAAGAGTGAAGCTGCCGGTGGTAGCCTCATTGTCAACGGTAAAACAACGACAATCGGTAATCAGATTATCGAAAATACGAACCAAATCCAGCAAAATACCGAGAATATCACCAGCAATACGAACCGTATCGAAACGATTGAAAACACCTTCGTTAAGGATGTAACGAAGGATGGCGACACCATCACCATTACTAAGGGGGACGGCTCGACTACCTTCTTTGATGATATTCATATCAAAGACTTCACCCAGACTGATGATGGCAAAGGCAAGTTCACCTCTACTATTACAACGAATGAGACTGACCCTACTACCGGTCAGAACAAGACCTACACCGGCACGATTGATATCTCCGGCTATGTATCCGATGCTATCAAGAATGAAGCTGCCGATGGCACGTTGATTATCAATAAAGAAACAACGACGATTGGCAATCAGATTATCGAAAATACGAATAACATCAACAATATCAATAACGATGTTACCACTATCAAGAATGATTATGTCCAGAATGTCAAACAGGAAGGCGACAAACTGACCTTCACGCAGGTAGTAGATGGTCAAAAAGATACCTTCGAGTTCACGGACAAACATATCGATGGCCTCACTATGCAGGGTCCGGGCAAATACGGTGAAGAAGGCTCCGGTTCGATTACGACTACGGTTACGGATAACCTCGGCAATGAGTATTCCGGTTCGGTCGATATCTCCAAGTATGTCGAAGGTGCTGTCTATGAAAACGCTGCTGATGGCAAGCTGACGATTGATGGCAATGATACGACAATCGGCAATCAGATTATCGAAAATAAAAATGAACTGAACAAAGGTTGGAACGCTCAGGTTGATGGTCAAACTGTCAACAATATCAAGATGGGCGAAGCACAGAACTTCGTATCGGGCGATAATATTATCCTCTCGGGCGATGAAAGCGGTGCTATCACCATCTCCACGAAGAAGGATGTATCCTTCGATAAGGTTACGGTCGGCAATACGACTATCACCGATAATAGCGTAAAGGTCGGCAATACGACAATCTCTGATAATAGCATAAAAGTCGGCGATACGATTAATATCACGAATAACGGTATTGACATGGGCGATACGAAGATTACCAACGTCCGCGAAGGCGATATCTACCAAGGTTCGCAGGATGCGGTGAATGGTGGTCAGCTCTGGAATACGAACCAGCGTCTTGATTCGCTCTCCGGTCGTGTTGACAAGGTCGGTGCCGGTGCAGCAGCTCTCGCCGCACTCCATCCGATGGACTTTGATCCGGACGATAAGCTGAACTTCTCCGCTGGTGTCGGTAACTACGGTGGTGCGACTGCCTCCGCAATCGGTGTATTCTACCGCCCGAACGAAAAAGTCATGATGAACCTTGCCGGTACGATTGGCAACGGTGAAAACATGGTTAGTGCCGGTGTCTCCTTCGCAATCGGCAAGGGTGGCGGCAAAGTCAACGATTCTAAGGTTGCTATGGCACATGAGATTGCCGATCTTCGTGCACAGGTTGCCGAGCTTACTGCAATCGTAACGACACTCGCAACCAAGGGTACATATGACTTCAGTGGTAGCCCGCTTATGTTCCCGGATATTCCGGAAAACCACTGGGCATATGAATACATCGAAAAATTGTCGGCAGCAGGCATCGTAGAAGGTTATCCTGATGGCAACTTCGGTGGCGATCGCACGATGACTCGCTACGAATTCGGAGCAATGCTCTACAGAGCCCTTCTCAACGGTGTAGACGTTGATACTCGCTTGTTGAAAGAATTCGAACCGGAACTCGGTCGCATCAGCATCGACCATATCCGTGGCGAAGGCTTGAACAAGGTAGAACGTGTCCGCGTTATCCAAGCCGATGACCGCGATAACTACGGCGGAAAATAATCTTTTCCCCATACGAAAAAGTCACGCATTATGCGTGGCTTTTTCTTTATATAAGAATATTGTTGAATCCGTTCTCGCTAACACATGAGCTGGTTTTCGTGCTATAATAAAACATAAATGGATTCTCTCGATGTTAGCGAATACGTAAGGAGCAAAAGTATATGGACTATATGCAAGAAGCTATCAACGAAGCCTACAAAGGAATCAACAATCACGAAGGCGGTCCGTTCGGCACAGTCATCGTCAAGGATGGTACGATTGTCGGTCGCGGACATAATCGCGTCTTGGCAGAGCATGATCCGACTTGTCATGGTGAGATAGAAGCCATCCGCGATGCCTGCCACAATCTCGGCACGCACGACCTGTCCGGTTGTGAGCTGTATACTACAGCAGAGCCTTGCCCGATGTGCTTAGGCGGTATCCTCTGGGCGAATATCAAGACAATCTATTACGGCTGCACTCGCCTGGACACCGCTGCAATCGGATTCCGCGACAATGCC
>CAZRVL010000180.1:0-2943 GCA_964603455.1 uncultured Lachnospiraceae bacterium | reverse complement strand
TAACTGCTTTTTCTGCGTCTTTTTTCGTCAGTTCTGCTTTTTCTGCAACACTAGCGATTAATTCTGTCTTATTCAACCTGTTGGTCCCCCTTATATAATCATTATGAACAGTATAATTCTCCACACTTCTATTTATTCCTCTATTTTTTTTACAAAAACGCAAGATTTTTTTATTTTTCTTCCTGTTTGGCCAAATCCCACAGCTCATACATCGAATCAAGCGTCATATCTTGCCATTTTTTACATTGTTCTTCCATCTTTTCTTCAATGAAGTTGAAACGACGGCGGAACTTATGATTCGCGGCAGTCAGAGAGGTCTCCGGCTCAACATGGAGGAATCGAGACAGGTTCACCAAACTGAAGAGAACATCGCCGAACTCTTCTTCAATCGCCGTCTTATCCCCCGCTGCACTTGCTTCTGCAAGCTCGCCCAGCTCCTCGCGTACCTTCTCCCATACCTCTTTGGCTTCGTCCCAATCAAATCCTACCTTGGATGCTTTTTTCTGAAGCTTGAATGCCGCCATCAAAGCAGGCAAGCCCGGCGATACACCATCTAAGGTACCGGTTCTTTTGCCGACTTTTTCCTGTGCCTTGATTGCATCCCAGTTCACCAGGACTTCGCCTGCATCGTTGACGGTAATATCACCGAATACGTGCGGATGACGACGAATCATCTTCTCGGTGACACCATCAATAACATCCTGCATACTAAACTCACCGCATTCTTCGGCAACGCGTGCATGGAATACAATCTGCAATAAGAGGTCACCCAGCTCTTCGCAGAGAAGCGGTGCATCCTCATTCTCAATTGCTTCGATAACCTCATAGACCTCTTCTATCAGATAACGTCGAAGGCTCTCATGCGTCTGCTCAATATCCCATGGACAACCGCCCGGCGAACGAAGCGTCGCCATTACATCCGTAAGGGGCTGCATATCGAACGTTTGTTCTCTCGGCTCTCTGCCCGGAACATATACACTCGTCAAATGGTCAATATTCGGCTGACGATCCAGCTCATAGAGCGGAATCTCGCGAATCTCCTCCTCATCAAGACCGAGATTGCGAACGAATACAATCGTCTGTTCATCATCATACTGCTCCATCAACGCCAGCTTCACTTCGCTTGCGACAGCACGGTCATAGACCTGCGTAATCACGAGAGCTACCGTATTATCGGGAGCCAGCTTACCAATATCATCACCATCAAGAATCGTCAACCCGTTAATCGGATCAACGCCCAGTCGTACATAGAGTACTTCCAAAAAGCTCATCGCCGGCAAGATTGTCAGCTTCACGCCACGCTTGTCGCTTCGCTCTCTGATCATCTGTACCGTGCGTTCTGCTACCAACGGACTACCCGGCACTGCATAGATGAGTCGCCCCGTCTGCTCTGCCAACGCCAGACAAGATTCGGTAATCGTATCATATACCTCATCAAAGGTATCCTTTTCTTCATAAACATGGTCGAAGGACTGGAATGTATAGCCTTCCTCCTTCAGCTCCTCTACCGTAGGATGCTTCGCAGTACGAAGTCTCACACACGCTTCTTCCGTCAACAGTTTTTTCGTTTCTTCCGTCATTAAGCCTTTGCGACCTGCACCAAGACCGACTACAATCAGTTCTGCCATCTGAATGCCTCCTTATTTTCTCAACAACCCGACTTTGCGAAGTACACGTGCCAATGGAGCACCGATTTTCGGTACACGTGCCAAGTCTTCCTCTGCCACTGCCCCTAACAAAATCAAGCCAATGGCATAGACAACAATACCGGCTAAGATAGCTACCAAGGTAGACAAGGTATTGCTTACAATATGCGTCATGACCACATCATACGAGAATACTACCGCAACCCCCATCAAGGCTGCTGCTGCACACGTTCTGACAAGTTCCATAATATTCATCGAATAGCCTACATAGCGATGTACGAAGTACAGGTTAAGCAGTGCTGCAACGCCAAAGTCAACGTTCGTTGCCCATGCCGCACCGTTAATACCCCATTCAGGCAGTGCCGTCCAGTACCAGCTAAGTACAACCTTGACCACCGCAGAGATTGCCAGGTTAATCAGCGGAATTGCCGTATGTCCCGTTCCCTGCAAAATACCGGTCGTTACCTGACCCAAGCCCAGCACGATAATCCCAAATGACAAAATCCCGATACATCCGCCCGCATTCGGCGTTGCATAGAGCATCTCCGAAATTGGCGTCGCCAAGAGGAACAGCCCCACACAGCTTGGTATCGTAATCAGGTTCGCCATACGAATCGCCGTCGTCGTCTGCTGATAGATACTCTGATGGTCCTTGAGCGTAAACGCCGCCGATACCGCAGGTACAAGCGATGCCGCAAGCGATGCCGTCAAAATAGTCGGCAAGTTAATCAGTGCAATCGCCATACCGGTCAAGTAACCGAACAGCTCCGTTGCCATCTCGGTCGTATATCCGGCAACCTCCAAACGAGCCGGTACAACCAACAAGTCAATATTCGCCGTCAACGGCATCAGCATATTCGCCAACGTAACCGGAAGCGACAGCTTCAAGATACGTGTAATAATCTTCATTCGCGGTACTTCTTCTACCTCAGCCTGCATCTGTTCCATTGCGTGCATCGAACGGCGTTGCTTCCAGTAATAGCCGATTAGTACCAACAGCCCGAATGCCGCACCGGGTGCCGCACCGAAGCTCGCCCCTGCCGCCGCATATTCCAGTCCATATGGCAAGAAGATATATGCCAACAACATCATAACCAATCCGCGGAAAAACTGCTCGACAATCTGCGATACCGCAGTCGGCGTCATCTGCTGTAAGCCTTGGAAGTACCCACGGAAACTCGCCAATACCGGTACGAACAAGATCGCCGGCGACAATGCCGCAATCGCCCAATAAGCACGCGAATCACGAACAATCCCGTTCGCCGTCAGATAATCCGCCCCCCAGAACAGCAGTGCC
>CAZRVL010000179.1:0-2977 GCA_964603455.1 uncultured Lachnospiraceae bacterium | reverse complement strand
CATGCAGTTGTGATGAATAGTGCAATGCATAGTGAAATTGTGTATTCATGATAGGATTGGCGAAGGCGACAAGCAGGAGCTTGTCGCCTTCGCCATGTCAAGAAGAGAAGCAGTCGATATATCGACGGGGAAGCTGTCATCATATCGATAAGCAGTCGGCATATCGACGGGAGCGGTCTTCACCATATCGATAAGCTGTCGGCACATCGAGGGACAAGCTGTTGCATATCGATAAGCTGTCGGCGTATCGGCGGGAGAAGCCTTCACCGTATCAAGAAGACAGGGGATTGTCTATTGATGTGTGATAGGGAAGAAAAAAGAGAATATTTGCGAAAGAGTGGCAGAAAAAATTGATATTCTCCGGCAAATCATGTACAATGAATATTATGTGTAAGTCTGTTGTGACGAACGATTAGGCTAGTTATGATAAGTTGCAGGGGGACGGGAATGTTGAGTACGGTTCTGGATAAGATAGAGGAAAAAGTAAACAGTGGGATTCGCTTGACGCGTGAGGACGGGATTGCACTGTTTCAGTCGAATGAGTTGGCACGTATCGGTGCGATGGCGGATAGAGTGCGTCAGAAAATGACGGGGGAGCATGTGTATTTTAATGTGAATCGCCATGTGAACTTGACGAATATTTGTACATCGCTGTGTAAGTTTTGTGCGTTCGGATGTGAGAAGGATAGCAAGAATGCTTATGCTATGACGAAGGAGGATGCTCTGAAGCTGGCGGAACGTTCGGTTATGGATCCGGCATTGCGGGAGTTCCATATTGTCAGTGCGATGCATCCGGAGTGGCCATATGAATATTATGTGGATATTATTCGTATGTTCCGAGACAAGTTCCCGCAGATTCACTTGAAGGCGTTCACGGGTGTGGAGATTCAGCATTTTGTGAAGATTTCGGGTAAGTCGGTGAAGGAAGTATTGGAGGACTTGAAAGAAGCCGGTATGGAGTCGATGCCGGGCGGTGGGGCAGAGATTTTGTCCGATCGGGTACGTAATCAGCTGTGTCCGAATAAGGCGACGGCGGATGAGTGGCTTGAGGTGGCTCGTCAGGCTCATAAGCTGGGTATCAAGACGAATGCGAGTATGCTCTACGGTCATATTGAGACGATTGAAGAGCGTGTTGATCATATGCTTCGTTTGCGTGAGCTGCAGGATGAGACGGGCGGGTTCAGAACGTTTATTCCGTTCCCGTTCCAGCCGAATAATACAGCTCTTGCGGATACGATTACTCGCACGACGGTGTGGGATGACCTGCGGACGATTGCGATTTCTCGTTTGATGCTAGATAACTTCAAGTATATCAAGGCGTACTGGGTGATGCTGACGCTTCCGGTGGCACAGGTGGCGTTGGGCTTTGGTGCGAATGACTTGGATGGTACGATTAGCGAGGAGCGTATTATGCACGCGGCTGATGTGAAGTCGAGCAAGTGCTTGAGCAGTGATAATCTGGTAGAGGCGATTCGTCAGGCGGGTCGTGTGCCGGTGGAACGTGATTCGGAATATAATATTGTGCATATTTACTAAGATAAAAGCCTTCTCCGTTGGGAGAAGGCTTTTCGTAATAGGATAGGTGACTGGATGGATAGGATGATGAATCGGGTGTCGGGAAGAAGGACGTTGATTGCGGTTATATTGGGGATGCTGGCGGCGATGCCTCCTTTGTGTACGGATGTGTATTTGCCGGCGTTTCCGCAGATTGCACGGGAGTTGGCGACAGAGCCGTCTGTGGTGCAGGGGAGTTTGTCGTCGTGTTTCTTAGGGATGGCGATTGGGCAGCTGCTTTTCGGGCCGCTTAGTGATATGAAGGGCAGACGGTTGATTTTGCTGTTGTCGTTGGTGCTGTTCGTGGCAAGCTCGTTCTTGTGTGCGTTGGCTCCGTCGGCTGAGGTGCTGATTGGGGTGCGGTTTTGGCAGGGGTTCTGCGGTGCGGGCGGTGTTGTGCTGTCGCGGGCGATTGCGTGTGATTTGTATAGTGGGAGTGAGCTGACGAAGTTCTTCGCTCTTTTGATGCTGATTAATGGTGTGGTGCCGATTCTGGGGCCGTTCATCGGTGGGAATCTGTTGTGTGTGATGGATTGGCAAGGGATATTCGTATTGCTGGGCATTATGGGCTTGGTGCTGACGGGGGCGGTGTTTCGCTGTCTGGAGGAGACGCTTCCGAAGGAACGCCGTGTTGTTGGTAGTCTGGGGGAGACGTGGAGGCTTTTGGCACAGCTGTGGCACAATAAGGCGTTCTTCGGCTATGTGTGGATGCAGGCGTTTATCATGGCGAGCTTTTTCGGATATATTGCGGCATCTCCGTTTGTGTTCGAGGGGATTTATCATCTGTCGGCGGAGGAGTATGGATTGGTGTTCGGTGGCAATGGGATCGGGCTGATGCTGTTTTCTCAGCTTGCGGGGCGGCTTAGTATGCGGTTCGGTGAGCGAGAGCTGTTGGGCTGGGGCTTGCGTCTGATGGGCGTAGGTGCTTTGTGTGTGATGGCGGTTGCGGTGTCGGGCAGTGTGGATATGTGGTGTATGCTGGTGCCTCTGTTTTTCGCGGTGGCAAGTGGCGGGATTACGATGACGACGAGCTTTACGTTGGCGATTGGTACGCAGTCGGGCAGTGCGGGGAGTGCGTCCGGTGTGCTGGGCGTGGCGGCGTTCTTGTCGGGGGCGGTTATCTCTCCGCTTGTAGGGCTTGGCGGTACGGCGACGGCTGTGCCGATGGCTGTGGCGATGGTGATGGGGGCGATGGGTGCGTTGTGGTGCTATCATCGTGTCGAAAAATAAAAAATGAGCGTGCCGTATGTCGGTACGCTTTTTGTTTGGGCAGGATTTTGGTCGAATGATGAGAAGAAAACAGTAGGAGGTGCTGTGCGATGAGAAAAAATGAGCATATTGCGTTGTCGGTGCTGTGTGCATCGGGGGCGATGTTAGCGGCGAGTGTGCCGTTTGCTCATACGTTCGCGGGCGGATTGTGTGC
>CAZRVL010000178.1:0-2978 GCA_964603455.1 uncultured Lachnospiraceae bacterium | reverse complement strand
ATTATACCAAAAAATGACGGAATTTGCAATAGGTTTTGCCAAAAAAATCGTGAACTTTTTCAATAATATTTTATCCAATGAAATATATTGCCTATTCATTTATACGTGAATATCGAGTTTGATATGAGAATATTATTTTATAAAGCGAATTATGAAGGGGAAGTGTTTTTATAAAATGGAAAAGAGTGGCAGAACCTTGGCAGGCTTTATGGCGATAGTGATCGTGCTATGTGCGCTTTGCGCCGGTGAGATCATATTGTCGCGTTTTTTGTCAGAGCCGACACTTGAAGCAGTCGTTCAGACAGAAAATCAATTTACGATAGTGATCGATGCCGGGCATGGCGGAATGGACGGCGGCGCGGTCGGGGCAGGCGGAGAGCTTGAAAAGGATTACAATCTTGCGGTCGCGCAAAGGTTAGAGAAGCTTTGTGAGATGTTCGACGTTGAGTGTGTCATGACGCGCAGTGAGGATCGGATGGTCGTGGACGATTCGGTAACGAAGAAGCGTAAGATGCACGATCTTAAAAATCGCGTTGCATTGACCGAGAGCGTTGAAATGCCGATATTCGTCAGTATACACATGAACAATTTTCCCGACAGGCGGTATTCGGGGCTTCAGGTCTGGTATTCGAAAAACAATGAGCGCAGTTCGTCACTTGCGGCACTGATACAGACCTATGCGCGAACTTTTTTGGATGAGACGAATCAGCGTGAGACGAAGGAAGCGACTTCATCTATATTTGTGCTTGATCGGCTGAATGTTCCGGCGGTCTTGGTCGAGTGCGGCTTCATGTCGAATGCCGAGGAATGCAAAAAGCTCGGTACTGACGAATATCAGACCGAGCTTGCGATGGTATTATTTGCGGCGGTCTGCGAGTTTATGTGGGGATAAAAGAGAAATCGTTTGCGAAATTTCATACGGTATCCCGATACAATCCGAAAAAATGCAACAAAAATCCGACAAAAAGGCAAGAAAAAAATGAAAAAATGCGCTATAATAATATTACAATGATTTTCCACGGAGGAAATTTATATGTTAAACAACAAACGCATTTCTTTAAACGGCGATTGGTCTCTCACATATATAGAGAACAAGCCGTTCAAAAAGTCGGGACTCAATCCTTCCACCGCAGCCGAGCTGTCTGCGACCGGCTGGCATCGTGTAGATGCTAAAGTCCCGGGAAATTTCGAGCTTGATCTTGAACGCGCAGGGGTATGCGGCGATCCGTTCTATGCCTGCAACACGATAGAGCTTGAAAAATATGAGAATCTTCATCTTTTCTATACGAGAAATTTCGAGCTTGATTTCGAGCCGGATGAGAATACCTTCCTCTGCTTCGAGGGTATCGACACCATTGCCGATATTTTTGTGAACGGAGCTTTGATCGGCAGCACCGACAATATGCTCGTTCCCTTTGAGTTCGGAAAGCAGGGACTCAGAAAGGGCATGAACGAGATACTTATCCATATCACTCCGGCACACATCGCCGCGAGAAAATATCAGCTCCCGATCTCTTCGACCCATCACGCTTTCGGATTCGATTCACTTCCGATAAGAAAAGCTCCGCATATGTACGGTTGGGACATCATGCCGCGTGCGATCTCCGGCGGTATATGGAGACCTTGCTATGTTGAACAGCGTTGTGAGGATCGTATCGATGATCTGTTCGTTTACACACACAATGTCAGCGTTGGAAATAATTGGGGTGAGTTTGGTTTCTTCTGGAATCTGACTGTTGCCGAGGACGAGATACGCGATTATTCGCTCAAAATACACGGCGAATGCGGTGACAGCAAATTCGACTTTGAGAAAAAGCGTCTCTGGCATACCGGCGGCCGTGCAGTCATAAGAGTCGGAAATGCCAAATTCTGGTGGCCGAAGAACTATGGAGATCCTAATCTTTATGATATTACCGCAACACTTTACTATAAGGGCGAGGCGGTGTACGAGCATAAGACTTTTGCAGGTATCCGAAAGATCGAGCTTGACCGCACGAGCATTACCGATAAGGACGGAAACGGAGAGTTCTGCTTCAAGATAAACGACAAGAAGATATTCTGGCAGGGAACTAACTGGGTTCCGGTTGACGCATATCATTCACGCGATGCCGAGAGACTTCCGAACATACTTCCGATGCTCAATGATCTCAACTGCAACTGTCTGAGATGCTGGGGCGGAAATGTGTATGAGGACGATATTTTCTATGATTTCTGCGATAAGAACGGCATAATGATCTGGCAGGATTTCACTCACGCCTGCGGTATCAACCCACAGGTCGATGAATACTGCGCACGCTTCCAGGCAGAGGTCGAGAAGGTAGTCAAGCGTCTTCGCAATCACACCTCGATAATTCTCTGGGCGGGCGACAATGAGGTCGATTCATGTTATCGTTGGGTCGGCGGATATGTAAAGCGCGATCCTAACCGCAATCGCTTGACACGTGAGGTCATTCCGAAGGTGCTTGATGCGCATGATTTCACACGTCCGTATGTTCCGAGTTCGCCGTATATTGACGAGGCGGCATTCGAGTATATAAAGAATGGCGGTGCCGAGAATATTTCCGAGCAGCATCTTTGGGGTCCGCGTGACTATTTCAAGGGAAGCTTCTACAAGGGTTCGATATGCCATTTCGCATCTGAGACCGGCTACCACGGCTGCCCGTCTCCTGAAAGCCTTAAGAGATATATTCGTTCGGAGCAGTTGTGGCATTGGAGAAAGATGCCCGATAACGATTATCTGCCGAAGGATGATTGGAGCTGCCATTCGGCTGCTGCGGCTCTTGACGGCGAGGACGGAAACGTATCGCGTATTCGTCTGATGTCGAATCAGGTCAAGACGCTCTTCCCGGCGTTCAAGGAGCATGAGGTCGAATACGGTCTCGACAAGTTCGCATACGCGAGCCAGATCTCGCAGGCTGAAGCTAAGAAGTACTTCATCGAGCGTTTCCGCGTTACCAAGTGGCGCAGAACCGGAATAA
>CAZRVL010000177.1:0-2988 GCA_964603455.1 uncultured Lachnospiraceae bacterium | reverse complement strand
TAGCATGGTATGGTTCGGTTTATAAAAATATTCCAAACAAGTTTTTCATAAATGGGAAAACACCAGCAGAGGTTGCAAATGAAATCCTTCAGTTATACCATCTCGCTTGAAAGGAAGATTTATATGTATTTAAGGCAAATCAAACGTCCGCAAGGAATTTATCTCGCCATACAAGAAAGTTATTATGACAGTTTCAAAAAGCAAAGTCGCACACGTACGATAGAAAGCATTGGATACTTAGAAAAACTAAAAAATGATTACGATGACCCCATTGCTTACTTTTCAAAAAAAGCTGCTGACATGACTGCTGAAAAGAAAGAGGAAAAGTCCAGAGTCATTACCATTGATACATCAGAAAAAATGGATACACAGACCGATGATATCCTGAATGTAGGCTATGGGATTTTGAAGCAGATTTACAAAGATTTAGAAATTGATAAGTTCTGGAATTGGAAAACCAGAAATCTGTCTGTCTCCTTTAGCGTGGATCAGATTTTCCGACTGCTTGTTTTTTCCCGAATTCTCTGTCCCGCTTCCAAAAAAGGAACCTTTGATAATCAGAAGTTCTATTTTGAAAATTTTGGTCAGTTTTCACTGGATGATGTCTATCACGCACTTGACATCATTTGTGACAATAACGAAGCTTTGCAGAAATGGATTTTTGAACATTCTGGGAAAGTGTGCAACCGTGACCTTTCGATTTCTTACTTTGACTGCACAAACTATTACTTTGACATCGGACATTCGGACATGGATATGCTAGATGATAACGGTAATCCTGTTGATAAAGATAGCAACCCTGTTGATGCAAAATACAGAAAACGTGGTCCCGAAAAAAATCACCGACCGGATCCCATTGTTGAAATGGGACTTCTAACAGACAAAAACGGAATTCCTCTGGCATTTGATCTGTTTCCGGGAAATGAATCTGAAAAACTTCATATGCGTCCCATTATGAACCGCGTCAAGAACGAGTTTTCGGATACCCGGATCATTCTTGTTGCAGACAGAGGTCTGAATACTTCTGATAACATTTACTATCTTAATGGTGATAATAAAGCAGACGATAATCAGCGGGACGGTTATGTGTATGGTCAGTCCGTCAGAGGTGCTGATGCCGAATTCAAGCAGTGGGTTCTCTCTGAAGGATACAGAAAGGACGTCATTTGGGATGAAGATGGTGAAGAAATTACTTTTATACACAAATCCAGGATTTATCCCAAAGAATTGCATGTAAACGTTACAAGGCCCGGTCAAAAGAAACCCATAAAAAAAATCGTCAAAATAGACCAGAAGCAGATGGTTTACTATTCCGATAAATATGCAAAAAAACAGAAGGCAGACCGTGAAATCATGATTGCACAGGCAAAAGATCTTATCAAGCATCCAAAAAAATATGACAGGGTCACATCAGCCGAATCTGCTGCTTATGTAATCAACATCGCATTTGATAAATCCACCGGAGTGATTGTCGATGGAAAAACCATGGAATTAAACTGGAAAAAAATCGAAGAAGAATCAAAATTTGACGGCTATTATTCCATTGTAACAAGTGAGTTAAATGTGACGGATTCGGAAATGAGAAATATATATCGTGGCTTGTCACGAATTGAGGATACCTTTAAAATATCAAAATCCGAATTTAGTTCAAGACCTGTTTATGTACGTACAAATGACCACATAGACGCTCACTTTACTACTTGTTTTACTGCTCTTGTCTTGATGCGTCTGCTACAGGCAAAGTTAGAAAACAAATATCCCGTTGGAAAAATCATTGAATCACTAAAGAAATACTGTTGTGTACCACTCGATATAAATAACTATAAATTTACCTACTTTGATGAGATATTAAACTCTTGTGAAAAAACATTTGATATGGAATTGAGTAACAGGTATAGAACACGGCAGCAAATACAACGACTTTTGAAATATTAAGAATTTTCACGTCATACAGTAAAAAATATGTTGTTACGCTATATACAGAAATCGGCGCAACCCAGTATTTTCAGGGGTCACGCCGTTTTTGCCTCAAAACTTGAGTTTTTATCAATAGGTTCTTGCATGTCTCTGTCAAGTAATCGTTGGCACGATTCTTACCCGGACGTTTTCTTATTATTAAATTTATACTCCTGCATAGTACTCCCACATCTGATGTGCTTTCCCGGCAACAGATTCGTATAGGTATAGCAGACTCCCTTTTACTGGATATTCATAGTCCTTTCCGGTTTTCTTTTTTATCTGTCCTGCCATAAGGATATCTTTTTCTATTTGCTCTGCCACAGCCTCCTCAAATACCGGCATTCTGAGCTTTGATGCCACCTCGTTTAATCTGCCGCTGCATTTCTTTGCCAGTATTTTAGACAGATTATTTCCACCTTTTATACTCCAGCTGCTATGATTGTGTTTCATTCGTTTTGCTATGATACTCCATATGTGATTTTCCATGGTTCCCATATTTCTGTACACAAGACCATTTTTGTTTTCCGGCAGATTTAAATCCTGTTGGCTGTATGGTATCAGAACTTTGCGGTTATTTCTAAAATATGTGATTAACCTGTCGGCTTTTTCAATTTCTTCATCATCACACAGACTGTCCCTGTATATTTCAAGATATTCAAAAAGCTTGTCAAGATCTCCCTTGTCCAAAAATTCATGTATTGCGCTGATGCATTGTGGATATGGAATATTTTCCTTTATTGCCTTATTTCGATGAAACGGATCTACTTGAAATACTATGTCTGCATCACATATATTTTTCACCCATTCTGCTCCATCAGCATTCATTATCCTTACCTCTGTTTCGTCAAGATTGTATGTCTCTGCTATGGCTGCTTCCCTGTATTCCTGAAATTCCCTTGAATTTGAAAATCCGGCAACAACAACCTTGCTGTCCAAAGAAAACCTGTTCTTTTCGGTTTCTTTCCAGCCGTCATACGGTGGTTTGATGTAGTTGCATCCAAAACAGAAGCAGGAATCCGCAAAGTTCCA
>CAZRVL010000176.1:0-2994 GCA_964603455.1 uncultured Lachnospiraceae bacterium | reverse complement strand
GGGAATCGATTGATTATGCTTCATGCAGGACAGGTCATCATTGACGTAGAAGGCGAAGAGAAGAAAAACCTCACCATTGAGGACTTGCTCAAGATGTTCGAGCGTGCAAGTGGGAATGCACTCGACAACGATAGAATGTTACTCGGCTAAGAAAAAAGAACCGCATTATGCGGTTCTTTTTTTTGTCTGCTTGCAGCGGGCGGACGCGATAATAGATGAGACATAGACAAAAGCCACCGCATACGCGGTGGCTTTTGCTGGTGGGAAGAGCGAATAGTGAGAGTTATTCGATAGTAATTTTACCGCCGTAAACATCGCGGTCAGCGTCCTTGTCATTGAGACGGACACGTTCGATTTTTTTACGGGAGTTTTGTTCGCCTTTGATGCGTTCGACGTGGAGACGACCAATCTCCGGTTCGAATTCATCAAGCATACGTTCATCGATGATGGCACCCTTGTCAATCGCCTTGAACAGCATAGTTGCGAATTCGTAGCGAGTCATGGAGCGGTCACCGCTGAAGTTGCCGTCCGGATAGCCTTCGATAATGCCGGCAGCGGCAAGCTTGCCAACATATTCGTAAGCCCAGTGATTTTCCGGAACGTCAGGGAACTGCTGGATTTCGTCCAGACTATGACCGGTTGCGGCAGCAAGTCTGTTGAACATAGCATTCATTTCTGCTACTTGTTGACGAAGTTCGAGGATTTCGTGTGTTACGGCTACGCGGGTATTGTTAATCTTACCGCCTTTGC
This sequence comes from uncultured Lachnospiraceae bacterium, assembly GCA_964603455.1. Taxonomy (GTDB): domain Bacteria; phylum Bacillota; class Clostridia; order Oscillospirales; family CAG-272; genus Flemingiibacterium. Next base: position 2,244 of record CAZRVL010000176.1, on the reverse strand, counting down.
CGAGTGCGAAGGATACCCCTGCATTGACCATGTTTTCGCCATTGCCGATGGTACCGCCGATGCTGAACATGACGCGTTCGTTCGGACGATAGAAGGCACCGATTGCAGCGGCAGTCGAGCCTGCATAGTTACCGACACCTGCCGAGAAGTTGAGCTTGTCGTCAGGGTCGAAGTCCATCGGATGGAGGGCGGCGAGAGCGGATGCCCCGGCACCGACCTTGTTCACACGGTTATTGAGCGAGCTGAGACCTCTGTTGAGGTTCTGGATGCTCTGCGAGTTATCGATGATTTGATCGCGGTTCTGCTTGATTTCTTTGTCAAGCTGAACATCTGCGTCAATCAATGTATCTTTATCCTGGATATAGGAGGTGTTCGAATAGCTTTCTTTTACCGTTTCTTTCGAGTCGGCACCGACTGCACTCGTTAAGGAGTCGAGCGATTTTTTGCTGGCAACGTCCTCAATCGTTGCAGAGTAAACACCGTTGGAGTATCTGTCCTTGACAGTCAGCGATACATTGCCGTCGGTATCTGCCTTATAGGTGCCTTCTTGGAGAGCATAATCATGCAAGCCGGTAATCGTAGCGGTTGTCTGATTGCTCTTGTTAATGGTAATCGTACCATCATCGTTACCCGTACCGCCGGTAATCGATTCGCCGGCTACGGTGTCGATGCGGTTATTGATATTCGTGATGTCGCCATCAATCTTATCTTGGAGGTCTTGGAGCTGACCTTCCGTTGCTGCACGACCGGCATCGTCTGTCGTACCGCTCCAAGTCGTGTTCGTCAGACCGTTGATGGTGCCGTTTGCCCCGTCAATCGTGATGTCGCCTGCCGTAATGGTGCTGTTTGCACCGTCGATAGTGACATCGCCTGCCGTAATGGTATCGTTCGTGCCATCAATCGTAATATTGCCGGTCGAGACAGTACCTTTGTCGAGGGCAATATCATTTTTGAGGCTGACTTGATAATCCGTTTGACCGTCTTTGGTCGTGGCACTGACAGAGATGTTATCGCCTGCCGACACGGTCGTATGTTTGCCCGCTTCGGTTTTCAGCTCGTCATAGACTTGTTTGAGCTGGTCTTCTGTTGCACCTTGACCGCTTACATAGCTGTTCGCATCGAAGGTCTTGTTAGACAAGCCGTTGATGGTACCTGTCTGACCATTGATGATAATCGTATGGGAAGAGCCGATAGCGGAGATAACACCGCCGTTGATATTGGTGAGACCGTTTGCACCGTTGGCGAAGGTCGTGCCGAGGTCATTGACTACGACTTGGCTACTACCTTTTGCCAGGCTGACACCATCGTCTGTTACGACTGCTTGGCTGGTGCCTTTGCTGAGGCTCACGCCGTCTTCGGTCGCGTTAATACGATTTTCACCATTGTATTTGGCAGTCATAGTACCGTCTTGATATACGGTGAAATTCTGATTGCCTGCACGAAGCGTACCGTCACCGCTGATGCTGACCGCACCATTGGCAAAAATCGCTCCGCCGTCATTCGTAATGGCATATTTTTCGCCGATAATCTGACCGTTCGAGATCGAGACTTGACCATCGGTGAAGAGCTTCGCTGTGACACTGTTGACTGCAATATCGTCATTCAAGGCAACCGTATAGATGCTGTGACCGTCGGTTGCTTTGCTCTCGGTGACGTTGATATTGGAGCCGTCTATTACTTCTGTCTTGCTTGCTGTAGATGCTTCTTTGAGCTGGCTGACGTTGACTGCATCGGAATCAGCCGTACCTGCCGTAAGACCGGTAATTTTGCCGGTTGCACTATCGACCTTCACGCTACCGGCAGTCAGACCGCTACCGTCCAAGCGAGTGCTACCAATCGTGACAGAGCCGTTTGCCGTCAAGTCGAGGTTATTTTTCATGCTGACCGTGTACTTCGTTTCGTTACCCGTCGTAGTGGAGGATACTTCGAGATTATTGCTGTCTGTATCAACAGTTGTATACTTGCTAGCTTGAGCCGAGACCTCTTTGAGCTGGCTGACGTTGACTGCATCGGAATCAGCTGTACCTGCCGTAAGACCGGTAATCTTGCCGGTTGCACTGTTGACCTTCACACTGCCGGCTGTCAGACCGCTGCCATCCAAGCGGGTATTGCCAATCGTGACAGAGCCGTTAGGCGTCAAGTCGAGGTTGTTCTTCATGCTGACAGTGTACTTCGTTTCGTTACCCTGCGTAGTGGAGGATACTTCAAGATTATCACTGTCTGTATCAACGGTCGTATACTTGC
>CAZRVL010000175.1:0-3006 GCA_964603455.1 uncultured Lachnospiraceae bacterium | reverse complement strand
ACCAAATATCTCATGCGTCATATATCGGTGCGAGCGCATCGTGAACTGCCTTGTAGCGTTCGAACAGCTTCGCATACTTTTCAAGATTTTCGGGATTCGGCTCGGTGAACGACTTGACCTCGGTGCATTTTTCGAGCGCAGACTCAAAGCTTCCGAAAACTCCTGCCGCTACTCCCGCCAGCATAGCAGTTCCGAAAGACGAATCGCTGTCGCGGTTCTGAACTAAAGTGAAGCCGAGCGCATCGGAAACTATCTGTCTCCAGAGCGGACTCGAAGCACCGCCGCCGATTATCGTAGCCTTGTCCGAATGCTCGATACCGATAGCTTCGAGAGCCTTCTTGCAGTCAAGCATCGACATTGCAACACCTTCGAGCACCGCACGGTCGAAATGCGCTTTAGTGTGATTTGCGCGCACACCGATAAAGCTTCCGCAGAGCTTCGGATCTGCATATGGTGTCAGCTCACCATTTATATAAGGATGGAAAACCAATCCCTCAGAGCCAATAGCGACATTTTCGGCAGCTTCATCTATCGAACGGTAATCTCCGCCGAACGTGTCGCGATACCATCTGAGCGATGAAGCGCACGCTTTTGTAGCCGTTCCAGGATACCAGAGACCATCGGCAATATGCGAATAGTTTATAAGATTCTTGTCGGGATACGAGCGGTCGGTTATAACGCATATACGTCCAGCAGTCGCAAGCTTTAATGTCATCTGACCTTTTTTGACCGCTCCGGCAGCGAATACTTCCATCGCCGTGTCGGTAGTTCCGCATACCACAGGCGTTCCCTCGCAGAGTCCGGTGTCTGTAGCGGCAGCCTTTGTAATCTTGCCGACAAAATCGGTAGGCTTGACTATCTGCGGCAGCTTTTCGGTCGAGAAATCGAGCAGTCCGCAAAGCTCCTTCGACCACGAAAGCGTGTTATAGTCGAAAAACATAGAGCCTTCCGCCTCGATATAGTCGGTCACATAATCTCCGCAGAGCATATGACGGACGAAATCCTTCGCGAACATTATATGATCGACTTTTGACCAAAGCTCAGGCTGATGCTTTTTGACCCACATGAGCTGAGGAAGCGTCCAGATAGTGTCGGGCTTGTGAAGTATATGCTCGTATATAAAATCTCCCCATTCGCGCTTAAGATATGCGACCTCCTCGGTCGAGCGCGAATCTGTCCAGTATATTGACGGACGAACGATATTGAAATCCTTGTCGCAGAGCACAGCCGTGTGAGTTGCGGCATCGAGCGCGACAGCCTCTATATCAGACGGAGCGACACCCGACTTTTCAATGACCGCCGAAATGTTCCGTCTTGTCGCCTCATACCAGTCAAACGGATCTTGTTCAGCCTCACCCGGCGCGGGATATGAGGTCGGATATTCTACAGTATTTGTTGCAACGATCTTGCCTTCGGCTGACAAAAGAGTCGCCTTCGAAGCACCGCCGCCAAAATCGATTCCGAGAATGTAGTTCATTTTGTTCTCCTGATTTTCAAAACAGCGGAATACGAACGTATTCCGCCGATAGATTTATTATTCCAAATTTTTGAGATAATCCTCAATAGCTGCTTCAACCGCAGACTTATTCGCTTCAAGTGTCGAAACGACATCCGAATCACCGGTCATGACCGAACGAAGGGCATTCGAATATCCGCCCCAGTTATAGATATATGCCATCTCGCTCTCTATGTTCGAGAATATAATATCGAGCATTTCGCTTGATTCTTTATCGCGAACGGTCTTTCCGTTCAGTACTACTTCATAATATGCCGGGCGAACGGTCTTGTATCCGTATGCGCTGAGGTTTTCAATTACGGTAGCAGTACGCGAAAGATCCTTTGTGGTCTTCGGAATGCTGAACGCACTCATCGCAGGCGAATAGTACGCAATGTAATTTTCCTGCTCCTCCGAATATTTCGGGAAGGGGATTATTCCGAAATCCGCGTCCATAGCGCGAAGAGTTTTAGCATTTCCAATGCACTCTATCAGAAACAGTGAATGACCGTTTGCAAAGCCATCGACACAGTTGTATCCAAGTGTATTCTGATGCTTGTCGTTCGTCATAACGCCCTCGGTCGTGTAAATCTCACGGATCTTGCTTATGACATCGAACATACGGTCATCGACCTTGCTGACAAACGGAGTTCCGTCAGCAATATCAATACCGCGCTCGTCAGCAGCGTGCAAAAATCCGAAGCAGGAACCGTTGTGTGTCATAAGTCCCCAGCTGTCATCCGCACCGAGCGTGCCGTTTCCGTCGAGATCGTTCGAAGCTGCTTCGATGTACTCAAGCATCTTGTCGATAGTCCATTTTCCTTCGCGGACGACTGAGTAAATATCATCGAGCTTTAGTTCCTCGCGCATTTTCTTGTTGAAGAAGCCGACCCACATCGTATCGTGCAGATTTGCCGAGGTCTCGTTGTGAGCCATATAGAGCTTTCCGTCTATCTCATAGTATTTCATCGAAGGCTTATCCCACCAAGGCTTCGAAAAGTCAAATTCGCTGACCGTGTTGAGGTCAATATAGCAGCCCTTGCTTATGTTTGCTACATTATATAATGCGCCGATAAACGATGCGTCTATCGAATCATCGCCTGCAAGGACTAAATTTGCGAGATATGATGCCGTGTTCGAATACAAGTCCTGCTCAACGAGCTCGATCGTTACATCGAGCAGCTCCTCTACCGCTCTGGTGCGCTCAAACACCGCGTCATTCATCGTATCGCCATTTTGCGATTCCGAATCTATGCGGTATTCAGCCCATGTGACGGAGTTGTTGAGTATCGTAACTGTTTCGCCGCCGTATTCGCCGGTCGGAAGATCATCATATATTGAGGTCTCATCCTTAACGGCAGAAGAGGAGTCATCCGCCAAGGTAGTCTCATCACCGACTGTCTCCTGTACGCAAGAAACACAGCTCATCATAAGTAAAGTTGCAAGGGTAAGTGCGGTTTGTTTATTTTTCTTTTTATTATGGTTATTATGATTGTTTATTTTTCTTTACG
>CAZRVL010000174.1:0-3036 GCA_964603455.1 uncultured Lachnospiraceae bacterium | reverse complement strand
GGACGGGGTCGTCCGCGCACCCTCCGGGTTCGGGATCACGGCGGGCTCGGAGCCCTCGTAGATCGCCACGCAAGAGTTTGTCGTACCTAAATCTATACCAATGATCTTTCCCATAATAATTATCCTCCTTGGAACTTTGTTCCGTATTTATCAAAAATTTAATTTGCGACTCTTACCATCGCATGGCGAATTATCTTATCGCCCTTCTTGTATCCCTTCTGGAAAACGTCGATTATCTCATTCTCGCCCTTTTCTTCATCCTCGATGTGCATTACTGCATTGTGGATGTTCGGGTCGAACTGCTCACCGACCTCACCGAAGGTCTCGACTCCGAGCTTTGTAAGCATCTCAGCCGCCGATTTGAATATCAGCGAAAGTCCCTCGGCTACCTTGTCGGGCTCGGAATACTGTGAAGCCCTCTCAAGATTGTCGATGACCGGAAGCACTTCCTTGAGCGCATCCGAATATGCGTCGGTGTAAACGCCTTCTCTCTCCTTTGCCGAACGCTTTCTGAAATTGTCGTATTCGGCACATACGCGGAGATATTTGTCATTCAATTCGGCAAGCTCAGCCTTCGCATTTTCGAGAGCTTCATTTGCTTCATTCAGACTTGCGGTCAGCTTTCGGTTTTCCTCACCGAGCTGCTTTGCTTCCTTCGCCGCTTCCTTTTTTTCCTTTTTTGAAGGTTCGTTCGCGGTAGACTCAGCCGATCCGTTTTGATCGAACTCTGCCGCTCCGTGTTCCTTTTTCTCTTCTGCCATTTTTATTTTTCCTTTATATTATAATGAAAATATATCATTCCTCTTTGTCCGGAGCTTTTTCTCCGATAAGATTCGAGCCGTCCATAAGCTTAGAAAGATTTTTCGACATATAATCCACGAGCGTCACGACCTTTGAATAGTCCATTCGCCGCGGTCCAATGACTCCGATAGCACCGACAACTCTGTCTCCCGACTTTACCGTTCTGAATATCAGCGATGAATTGTTCATCACCTCGACCGGACTTTCCGAGCCTATGAATATGTTAGTCGAATCATTTTGAGCTCCGCTGTTCATCACATCGAGAAGCTCATCCTTTTCGTCAAACATTCCCAGCACATCGCGTACAGTCTCTATATTGGAATACTCCGGATAGTTCAGAAGATTGTTCACTCCATCGAACATAAGCTCGCTGTCTTCGGGTTCGTTCACCGTGTCCCATACCGCCTTGATTATCGGATTGATGAGCTCCGCATTCGAAAGCCTCGACTGCATCTCAAGTATCACCGGCAGAGTTATGCTTTCCATTTCCTTTCCGGCAACATACTCATTAAGAAGTGCTGCAAGCTTATCTGCGGTCTCGCGGCTTACATCAAAGCCGAGCCGTATCCGCTTCGTCTTGACCTCGCCCGAATCCGTGAGCATGACCAGAATGAAACTTCTTTCGGAAAGATACATCACATCGAATCGAGCTATCGTCGGCTGTGTTCGGCTTCGCTTAAGCGCGACTCCGGTGTAATTCGTGAGAGTACTCATCAGCTTTGTCGCACGGTCGAGCACACGATCGAGCTCAGCCGCCTTAAGCTTCATGAGTTTGTCAAGCTCACCGAGTTCAGCACTCGTCATCCGATAGTGCTGCATCAGCTGGTCAACATAGAACCTGTAGCCCAGCTGTGAGGGAATGCGTCCCGCCGAGGTATGCGGCTGTTCGAGATAACCCATTTCCTCAAGCTCTGCCATTTCGTTGCGGATAGTGGCGGAGGAGAATGCCAGTTCTTCGTACCTTGTGAGATATTTCGAGCCAACAGGCTCACCCATGTTTATATGTGTGTCGATTATCGCCTTCAGTATCAGCTTCTTGCGTTCGGACAATTCATTTTTATCCGTCGGCAATATTCTCACCCCTTCACTTCGAGAACGTTTTTAGTACTTAAACTGTCTAAGTGCTAATCACTGTATATATTGTACCGCTTTTTCGCGCCTAATTCAAGTATATTTTATTAAATAATTGTAAACCATTGATGAATCGGGACCTTTTTATTAGCAATCGCACCCCTGAGACTCACAAAATTAGCAAATTCCCACCCCGAACGCTGATTTTTGAAATAGCACACTCGACTTGTCTCTGCTAAAAATAAATTTTACACGCTCTTGACATTTCAGAATAAATGTGCTATAATATATGTGAAATATATTTATTTAAGGAGATTTTCACCATGAACAAACGCATAACCTCAGCACTGCTCGCGGCTCTTCTCTGTATGCCGCTTGCCACCGGTGCCGCCGCCCTTGACTGGAGCACGACCGAAACGCCTAACGGCTTCGCGATCGCCGAGAACGAAATTTTTTCTTCGATCTCCATAACCAACATCGAGTCGCACGGATATTATTATGAGGACGGGCTCGATTACCATGTATACTACTGCTCCGCTCCCTGTAAGGTCACCGTTGTAAACGGAGCGGATCTTAGGCTCGGCTCGTCCGTGCAGCCCGCATTTATAGCCGATGACGGAGCTGTTTGCCTCGGTAAAGCGATAGAACCGACCTACTGTGCCGGAGAATTCGAATTCTCTTACAAAAACGGCACCTATTGGGAGCTTGAAGAGGGCGTTTACTTCATGTGGAGTTTTGAAGGCGCGTCCCAAACCTACATAGTCGTTGGTAATCCCGATAACATCTCGCTGATCTATTCCGACAACGGCAGTAATCTTTATCTTACCGAAGAGGGCAATTCTGGAATAGAAGATGAAACCGGCATTCCCAATCATTCGGTTCATCCGGGTGTGATTCTCTTCTCAAAGACCGATAAATACGGTGAGGACGCATATTTTATTTATAATTACGACAATCCCGATGAATCCTTTACTCTCGGTCACAGCAGCTACTACATCATAAATGATGAGGGATACTACATTATTGAGGACATGAGCGGAAATATCGTGATGTCACTTGATGTCTGGGAGCAAAATGACTTTACTCCCTCGGTCAGCTTCACCGATGTTCCCGAGACCGAATATTATTTCGAGCCGGTCAGCTGGGCGGTCGCTCTCGGTATAA
>CAZRVL010000173.1:0-3052 GCA_964603455.1 uncultured Lachnospiraceae bacterium | reverse complement strand
AACGAGTCCGGTGATCGAAGCAACGACTGCCTGCCAGTTGCCCCAGCCGAGCGGAATGAATATCCATGCGACAGCCGAGCCGATCTTAGCGAGGATAGAATAGCTGATCTCGTCTTCGCCGAGCATTCTGAACGAGCCGTCAACAAAGCCGAAGTAGGTGGTGAACCAGATGAAGATGGTCGAAAGGAGGATGATAGTTCCTGCTTTCTTAATGAACGACCAGCCGCGCTCCCACATCGAACGGAGAACGTTCTTGAGAGTCGGGAGATGGTATGCCGGAAGCTCCATTACGAAGGGAGCAGGCTCACCTGCGAACATCTTGGTCTTCTTGAGCATGATGCCCGAGATAACGATAGCTGCCATACCGATGAAGTATGCCGAGGTAGCGACCCATGCCGAGCCGCCGAATATCGCGCCCGCGATCATCGAGATGAATGGAACCTTTGCTCCACAGGGGATAAAGGTAGTAGTCATTATGGTCATGCGGCGGTCGCGCTCATTTTCGATAGTACGCGAAGCCATGACACCGGGAATTCCACAGCCCGTACCGATGAGCATCGGGATGAAGGACTTACCAGAGAGACCGAACTTTCTGAAGATACGGTCTAGAACAAAGGCGATACGAGCCATGTAGCCGCACGCTTCGAGGAATGCGAGCAGGAGGAAGAGAACGAGCATCTGAGGAACGAAGCCGAGGACTGCGCCAACACCGGCAACGATACCGTCAAGTATAAGTCCCGAAAGCCAGTCAGCCGCACCGGCAGCTTCGAGTCCACTGCCTATGAGTGCCGGAATACCAGGAACCCATACACCGTAATCAGCCGGATCAGGCTCATCGCCGTAGCCTTCCATAACCTCAACAGCCGCTTCATAATCTTCGAGAGTAGCTGTTTCGATGGTAACTTCGAGAGTTTCTTCGTCTTCTATTTCATATGTGAAATCAGAGGTAGGTGCTTCACCGTTTTCTTCGACATACGCATCGTAGCCGTCAACGATGAGCGAAGCATCGCCGTACTTACCGGCAGCCTCCTCATATTCGCCCGAACCAATGCCAAAGAGATGCCAGCCGTCTCCGAAGAGCCCGTCGTTTGCCCAGTCGGTAGCCGCAGTTCCGACAGTTACCATCGAGATATAGTAAACGAGGAACATGACGACAGCGAAGATTGGAAGTCCGAGCCAACGGTTTGTGACAACGCGGTCGATCTTATCCGAGGTAGTGAGTCCACCTGCCTGCTTCTTCTTGTAGCACGCCTTGATTATCTCGGCGATGTATGTATAGCGTTCGTTGGTGATTATCGATTCGGAGTCATCGTCAAGCTCGGTCTCAGCCGCCTTGATGTCCTTCTCGATATGGTCGAGAGTGCCTTTGTCGAGCTTAAGCTGCTCAATAGCCTTGTCATCACGTTCAAAGAGCTTGATCGCATACCATCTCTGCTGCTCTTCGGGGAGAGTATGAAGTGCAAGCTCCTCAATGTGAGCGAGTGCGTGCTCGACAACACCCGAAAAGCTATGCTGAGGAATAGTCTTCGTATTCTTTGCAGCCTCGATAGCAGCTTCGGCGGCTTCCATAACTCCATCGCCCTTGAGCGCCGAGATCTCGACTATCTTGCAGCCGAGCTGACGCGAAAGCTCAGGGATGTTGATCTTATCGCCGTTTTTCTTTACAATGTCCATCATATTGATGGCGATGACTACCGGGATACCGAGCTCGACCAGCTGTGTAGTAAGATAAAGATTACGTTCGAGGTTAGTACCATCTATGATATTAAGTATTGCGTTGGGTCTCTCGCCTATTAGATAATTTCTTGCGACGACCTCTTCAAGTGTATAAGGGGAAAGCGAATATATACCCGGAAGGTCAGTGACTATAACACCGTCATGCTTTTTGAGTTTTCCTTCCTTCTTTTCAACCGTTACTCCCGGCCAGTTTCCCACGAACTGATTCGATCCGGTAAGCGCATTAAAGAGCGTTGTTTTACCGCAGTTGGGGTTTCCGGCAAGAGCTATGCGAATATTCTCCATGTATTTAACTCCTTTCAAATTTTGGCAGTATCATTATAAAAGTGATATTGATTCGTATTAGCTTAGGCTAACACAATGTCATATAAAAACCGGAAAAATCTCCGGTCTCATTCTACCTCGATCATTTCCGCATCAGCCTTGCGAAGCGAAAGCTCATAGCCACGTACATTTACCTCAATAGGATCGCCGAGCGGTGCGACCTTGCGAACGCTGACCTCTATTCCCTTTGTCAGACCCATATCCATGATACGACGTTTGACAGCTCCTTCACCATGAAGCTTGACGACCTTTGCGGTCTCGCCTATGCCGACTTGTCTTAGTGTTTTCATGCTTATTCCTCCGTTAGATCATTATTTTCTGCGCCATCTCGCGGCTGACCGCAACACGCGCTTCTTTGACATTAACTATGAGATTTCCAGAGATCTCATTAACTATGCTGATGCTTCCTCCGACAACGAAGCCGAGATTTTCGAGGTGCTTTTTCACCTCAGGCGAACCGCCGATCTTTCGTATGATATTGCTCTCTCCGACATTTGCAAGCGTCAGTGGCATCAAGATAATTTCCTTCTTTCTGTAGATGTATATGTTAGTCGCCGCTTGTTAGGCTCGGCTAACCGTATGCTTTGAATTGTGGTTAGCCTTGACTAACCATATATAATTATACCTTGAAATCTTCGATTTGTCAATAGCTTTTCGAGAAAAAATGTAAGTTTGTAAATTATTCCAAAGTGTTAGCTTTGACTAATTAGCCGATGATAACTTATGTACAAACTTTTTCATAGTTGAAATATTCGGATCTTTTAACGCATCGTCTCGAAAAAAATTGTAAATTCATAAATTTTCTATTGCAAAATCATACGATATGTGATATAATATGTATATCGCCTGACAGAAAGAATATTTCTGACTGAAAGGGAACAATTATTTCGATACGGAATAGCTGTACCCTTTTACCGGGTACAGCTTATTTTATTATATTAAAGGAGAAAATCATGCAGACCAGAGTCGCCGTAATGGCAATAATCGTTGA
>CAZRVL010000172.1:0-3084 GCA_964603455.1 uncultured Lachnospiraceae bacterium | reverse complement strand
TGTCGCACAACTGTATTAGTGAGCTGTCTGCTTGCAAGCCTCTTACAAAGGAAGCAAACGGCGATGAACTTGAGTCAGAGTACTTCCTCTTTTCAACATCCGCACAAGCCTGTGCATGACAGGTGGATATTGAGCATGACTGCAAGGTCGAAGTGTACCCTTTTTTGGAAAGCTGTTTTTCCGAAAAAGGGTTTTTCTATTGTTGGGACAATCCTCTTTTTTCGGAAGATATGATGTACATATGGAGTGACTGTGGTTCCATCGTGGACGAGATAATATAGGAGAAATAAGGGGGATTATGATGAAAAGTATGAACAAGAAGCAAAAATCACTTCTGGTAGCAACCGTCCTCTGCGGTCTAGCTCTCACGCAACCTGTCTATGCGGCAGACTTCACAGATGACATTACCGGATATCTGGAGCAGGATACGGTCTATATCGACAGTGGCATTCTGGATCCTGAGACGGGAGAATACACCTTCACCGATGTCAAGAATAGCATCACTGTTACGGAGAGTGAGATTTTTGGTGGTCCGCTTATCATGAAGATGGGGGCAGCAGTATCCGGTGCTCCGCTTTACCCACCTAAAAAGGGTGTTCCGCATACGATTCTTAATATGAATAGAAATGACCTGGATATCAGTATCAATATGGATAGTGGTTCGGTTGCCGGTATCGTTGGTGCTGCCATGAGTACGAATGACCTGGGAAAAGTGACCATTAAGGATGCCGGTAATATCAATATTGTCACCAGAGGTGTAGAAATGGCAGCCGGGATATTCGTCAATGCCGGTGGGGAAGTCTATATCGACAATGCCGGCTATGATGCGGATGGCAATCCCTATGTTCTGAACATCGATTGCAAATCGATTGCCTACGGCTCGGCTGTTGGTATTAAGAGTATGAATGGGCGTAATGGTGTTACGAGTAAAATCACGATTACCGGTCTTGTCGATGTAGTCGCTGATGGCGAGCCGGATGAGGACGGATACGGTGCGAACGAAGCTGTATCGGCAGTTGCCTCGACCATCGAGATTGGTGGCGGTAACATCGTAGCGAAAAACGGTGCTTGGGCAGCGATTCGTGCGTATGGCGAATTCGTATCGGACAACTACGGTATCGTCAACGTCAATGTTCTCAAGGATGCGGACGGCAATATCATCGGTGCAGGTAATAACAAGACGACCATCACCGGTGATATCGTAACGAACGGCGGTATGGGTACGAATGGTCAAATCTCTGTCGGTCTCAATGGCAAGGACTCCTTCTGGGAAGGTAACTACGGGGATAACGTAGGCTATGGTGTAACGCCGGGTCAGCTCGGTAATGTCAACCTGTTCGTGAAGAACGGTGCTCATTGGAAGGGCTTCTCTACCGGTGCAGTCGCTCTTGACCTCAGCGGAGAAGGTAGCTACTGGTACGGCTTCAGCACGAGCGATAAGATGCTCCTCCAGCTCAAGGATGGTGCTGTCTGGCAGAATGCTATCACTACAGAGCAAAAGGATAAAGAAGAAAATATCGTAGACAGCCATGTTGGCACGTTCATCGGCGATGGCGGTTATATCGACATGACTGGTGCAAAAGTATTCACAGCATCTTCGAGCAGCTTGAACTCGCCGACATCCGGTCAGAGCTCTTGGATTGAAGAAAGCGAAAACGGTATTACGGGTAATCTCGTAATTGACAACTACAGCGGTAATACGACTGTTATCTACAAACACGAAATCGCAAACGATGACGGAATTGCAGCAGATGATGATAAGATTGCTCTTATGAGCGAACAAGATAAAGGTGCGAAGATTGTCGGCGGTAATATCACCATCAAATCGGCAACGGAAGGCTCTGCTATTACGCTCCGTACCGATAACAACGGCATCGACCTCAACGACAGAAGCCTGGTAGAAGATACGCTCAATGGTCTTGCCAACAAACTCTACTACACCGGCTATGTTGGAACGGAAGACCAGGAAGGTGAACGCAACCTCGAAGGCTATGCACAGATTGCCGAAGGTCTTACGACGGCAACCGTCTCCAAAGCCCTCGGAGACATCGACTTCAGCGAAGTAGATGGACAAGGCAGCATCAACAAAGACTCCATCTCGATTAGCGACGTTATCTATGGTGACAGCGAAACGGCTATGATGCGTGGTGCCAAATCGGCAATGGCATCTTCGGCAATGATGTGGAGAGCAGAAAACGACGACATGATGAAACGCCTCGGTGAAGTAAGAGGAGACCAAGAAGAAGCAGGCCTCTGGGCAAAATACTACACCGGTAAATCCGAAATGGATGCACAAAAAGCCAACTTCAAAGTAGACTACAACGCATACCAAATCGGTTACGACAAACAAATCGGCAATGACTGGCTCCTCGGTGCAGCATTCAGCTACAACGACGGCGAAAGCAAATACCAGATGGGAGGCAAAGGAGACAACTCCGTAGCAAGCATCTCCGTATACGGAACGAAAAAAGCATCGAACGGCACATACATTGACCTCGTAGCCAAAGTAAGCCGACTCGACAGCGACTACACCATATACAACGACATGCAACACAAACTCACCGGCGACTACGACACCTGGGGAACCTCCTTCAGTGCAGAATACGGCAAACGCTTCGAACAGAAAAACGGCTTCTACATTGACCCGAGCGTACAATTCACCATCGGACACGTAGACGGCAAGAGCTACAAAGCAGCCAGCGACTTCCTCGATGCACAAGGCAAAGCGAAAAACATGCACGTACTCCAGCAAAGCATGAACAGCGTAGTAGGTAAAGTAGGACTTGGACTCGGACAGAAAACCGACAGAGCCAACTACTTCGCAAAATTCGCAATAGCCCATGAATTCTGTGGCGACTTCAACACAGACTTCCGTGCAGACGGTGAAGCAGGCGGACAAACGACTATCGACTTTGGCGGCACGTGGTGCGAGCTTGAAATCGGCGGCGGCGTACAGGTCAGCGACAATACGATGCTCTATGCAACGTATGAACGCTCCTTCGGCGGCGATGTCAAAGAAAAATACCGCGTTGACGGCGGCGTAAGATTCAGCTTCTGATGATAAGATAAGCAAAAAAGAGATGG
>CAZRVL010000171.1:0-3086 GCA_964603455.1 uncultured Lachnospiraceae bacterium | reverse complement strand
GTATAGCTCGATACTTGGATAATCTCCATACGATCAAGAAGCGGACGCGGAATGTTATGCAAGCTATTCGCCGTTACAATCCACAGCACCTTCGATAAGTCATACGGCAATTCCATATAATGATCGCTAAACGAGCTATTCTGTTCCGGGTCAAGCACTTCTAAGAGAGCCGCCGATGGATCGCCACGGAAGTCAGCACTCATCTTGTCAACCTCATCGAGCAAAAAGACCGGATTGGCACTGTCTGCATTTCGCATACCTTGGATAATGCGTCCCGGCATGGCTCCGACATACGTGCGACGATGACCGCGAATCTCAGCTTCATCTCGCACACCCCCAAGCGATACACGAACGAACTTGCGGTTCATCGCATTGGCTACCGACTGTGCCAAGGACGTTTTGCCGACACCCGGTGGACCTACCAGACAGAGAATAGGACCTTTCATCGATGCAGTCAGCTTACGGACCGACAGATATTCGACAATACGCTCTTTTACCTTATCCAGACCATAATGCTCATCTTCCAATACGGCTTCTGCCCGATCAATATCAAGCAAGTCTTCTGTGACCTTCGTCCACGGAATATCGAATAGCCAATCGAGATATGTGCGTACAACAGCACTCTCTGCGGACATTGGTGTCATTTTTTCCAATCGTTTGATTTCTTTTTCTGCTTTGGCACGGACATTCTGTGGGAAGTCACCTGCCGCGAGCTTCTCACGATATTCTGCCGCCTCTGCCAATCGCTCATCACGGTCGCCAAGCTCTTTTTGAATCGCTTTGAGCTGCTCGCGAAGGTAGTATTCCTTCTGCGTCTTTTCCATTTGCTTACGTACACGCGAGCTGATTTTGCGTTCGAGTGCGATAACCTCCAGCTCTCGTGCCAATATTTCACAGAGTCGCTCATATCTCGTTTTTAGCTCAATCGCGTCAAGCAGATATTGTTTGTCCTCGAGCTTCAATACCAAATGACTGGCAATCAAGTCAGCCAATCGTCCGGATTCTTCCGTCTCGATAACGGCAACCATCGTCTCAGGCGGAATCTTCTGACTTGCCTTCGCCCAGTCCTCGAACTGATGCACAGACGCACGCATCAAGGCTTCTACCTCCGGCGTTGTCTCCTCTTCACCGTCAATCTCCTCGACCTGCACAATATAATGCGGTTCGGACTGGTCATATGCGACAATCTTCGCACGCGAAATCCCCTCTACCAGCACACGCATCATACCACCGGGCAACTTGAGAACTTGCTTAATCTCCGCAATCGTACCAATCTCACAGATATCCTCCGGAATCGGATCATCAATCTTAGAATCCTTCTGCGAGGACAGCATAATCTGACGGTCTTGCAGCATGACCGCCTCCACTGCTTCGATGGACTTTTCTCTACCGACATCCAAATGAAGCATCATATAAGGAAATACCAACAATCCACGTAGCGGGAGCATCGGTATCGTTCTAATATTCGCCATGTTTTACCTCCTCGAAAATGATTCGGCTAGGTATCGGCTTTCCCTCGGAAAGCTACGGTATACCTTCTCATTTTCCTGCCTGTATATTATAAACGAATTTTGATTTTTCTTCAATCACTCTCGTTTTATTGTATCAGGTGTGTGTTTTTTTATACTTTAGCAATATATCCCACGAATCTATCCCCAGCATAGAAAAACGGCCTTGGAGCATTCCAAGACCGTTTTTCCTATTAAGCCGATTCTTCGTTAGACAACTTACTTTCATCACGAACCAGAATCGGATCTTTCTTATCTTTTACGACTTCTTCCGAAACGATGCATTTTACTACTTCTTTTTCGGACGGTACTTCATACATGACATTGCACATAATATCTTCGATAATCGCACGCAAGCCACGAGCACCGGTTTTCCGCTTGAGTGCCTCTTGGGCAATCGAGCGAAGAGCCCCTTCCTCGAACTCAAGAGCAACCTGGTCAAGCTCTAAGAGTTTTTGGTACTGCTTCGTCAGTGCATTTTTCGGCTCCTGCATGATACGAACGAGTGCTTCTTCATCGAGTGCCTCTAATGTTACCATAACCGGCAGACGACCAATGAATTCCGGAATCAAGCCGAACTTAAGCAAGTCCTCCGGCAATACATTTTTGAGTACTTCTTTCATATCTTGTTCTTGCTTACTTACGATTTCTGCACCGAATCCCATGCTCTTCTTACCGGTGCGTGCACCAATGATTCTCTCGATACCATCGAACGCACCACCGCAGATGAACAGGATATTCGTCGTATTAATTTGAATGAACTCTTGATGCGGATGCTTGCGTCCACCTTGCGGCGGCACACTGGCAACCGTACCCTCGAGAATCTTGAGAAGTGCCTGCTGAACGCCTTCCCCCGATACGTCACGCGTAATCGACGGATTTTCCGACTTACGAGCAATCTTATCAATCTCATCGATATAGATAATACCCTTTTCAGCCTTTTCTACATCGTAGTCCGCCGCTTGAATCAATTTTAAGAGGATATTCTCGACATCCTCACCGACATAGCCGGCTTCCGTCAAGCTCGTTGCATCTGCAATAGCAAACGGAACATTCAAGATTCTTGCAAGCGTCTGTGCCAGAAGCGTCTTACCGCTACCGGTAGGCCCCAGCATTACAATGTTGGACTTCTGAAGCTCTACATCATCTACCTTCGCACCCATATTGATACGTTTGTAGTGATTGTAGACCGCAACCGCCAGATTCTTCTTCGCCATCTCCTGACCAATAACATACTGGTCTAAGATTTGCTTGATATCTTTCGGTTTTGGAAGCTCCTTGAACTCACCCGAGACATTTTCATTCAATTCTTCTTCAACAATCTCATTACACAGCTCAATACATTCATCACAGATATAAACGCCCGGTCCTGCAACCAGCTTTTTTACCTGATCCTGCGTCTTGCCGCAGAACGAACATTTTAATTGGGCTTTGTCATCGCCAAACTTTAACATTTGATGTCACCCCTTTATTTCGGGTTGCCGGCCGCATCAGCCGCACGCGTAATCACGGAATCAATAATACCATATGCTTTTGCTTCCTCACTGGACATGAAGAAATCTCGTTCTGTATCCAGTT
>CAZRVL010000170.1:0-3103 GCA_964603455.1 uncultured Lachnospiraceae bacterium | reverse complement strand
TGAGGCAGCTATGAGCATGATCGCCGGAACAGCTCGTTCAATGGGAATCACTGTTGAAGATTAATAAGTAAATAGTGGGAGGGTCGCTCCCGATAATACCACAGGAGGTTTATTTTAAATGAAAAAAGGTAAAAGATATACAGAAGCTGCAAAGCTTATTGAAAAAACTAATTTATATGACTTAGAAGAGGCTGTATCATTAGTTAAGAAGTCAGCAAGCGCAAAGTTCGATGAGACAATTGAGGCTCATTTAAGACTGGGTGTTGACGGACGTCACGCAGATCAGCAGGTTCGTGGTGCAGTTGTACTTCCGCACGGAACAGGTAAGACTGTAAAGGTATTAGTATTTGCAAAGGGAGATAAGGTTGATGAAGCTTTAGCTGCCGGAGCAGATTATGCCGGTGGTGACGAGTTAGTGCCAAAGATTCAGAATGATGGTTGGTTAGACTTTGACGTAGTTGTTGCTACACCTGACATGATGGGTGTTGTTGGTCGTTTAGGACGTGTACTCGGACCAAAGGGCTTAATGCCAAACCCAAAGGCTGGTACAGTAACAATGGACGTTACCAAGGCTGTTAATGATATTAAAGCCGGTAAGATTGAGTACAGACTTGATAAGTCAAATATTATCCATGTGCCAATTGGAAAGGCTTCTTTCTCAGAGGAGCAGTTAACAGACAACTTCCAGACTTTAATAGATGCAGTTATCAAGGCTAAGCCTTCAGCAGCTAAGGGTCAGTACCTTAAGAGCGTAGTAATCGCTTCAACAATGGGTCCTGGTGTAAAACTTAACACTGCTAAGTACTAATTAGAGCTTGATTATTGTGAAAAATACCTGTCATGTAAAAGTGGCAGGTATTTTTTTGTGCATAATGTATGAATAAACTTGATTTTCCTATAGAAAGATAGTAAAATATTATTTGATTGAATATAAAAACAGGGGGTACATATAATGGACAAAGAACAGATTACAAAAAAACTTGAAGAAGTTATACTTGATGTGATGCCAGAGTTGGATAGTATTAACATGAATGCATCAATTGTTAATGAATATGGTATCAACTCAGTATCTATAATTAAAATCATTGTTGCAGCGGAGGAGAAGTTTGATGTATCGTTCACTGATTACGAATTAGCGTTATCTGCATACGATACATTTGCAGATCTTGTTGCAACAGTAGCAGAAAAATTATAATAATGTATTGGAGGAAAGTAAAATGTCAGACAAGAAAAAATTACCTTTAGCAAAACCACTTATCACTTCATGGCAATGGCATGCAACATTATTTTCAATCCTTTCAGATGATGAAAATGCAAAGAAGTGGATTTACAGTAACTATATCCAGTTGCGTTGTTATGATATAGAGGAGAGATGGACAGGAGATACTATTCTTCTGACAGACATGATGCCGGGAAGCAGCTCACTCAAGCAATGCCCATATCTTATGTTCTCTCTTATGACAGAGGCACAGATTAAGAGCTATTGCGGTAATATAATAGACTTTATTATTAAGACAATTGATCTTGGCGGATATGTGTATGGTGTATTTGATGAGGCTAAGATACTCTGTAACGCAGAGGTAGACTACAAGTTCCCTCATGAGCTCTTTATATATGGATATAACAGAGATAAAGAGGAATTTTATGTAGGTGATTTCACATTTACAGATAAGTACTCACACAACACTGTTTCATTTGCTGATATCGAAAGAGGATATGAGGTTATCACAGAGCAGGATGACCATATATTCAAGGATGATTATAAGGGAGGAAGAGGTCTGTATGTAATTATCAAGAATACAGATGTTCCTACTTATGAGCTTGATATTGAACTTGTTAAGCAGAATCTCAAGGAATACTTAAATTCAATTGACACAAAGAATCATTTCCGTATGATGAGAAACAGATTTAATGATACGACATTCGGAATTAAGGTATATGACAGAGTTCTTGCACAGATAGATAAGCAGCTTCACAAGGATGAGCCTGATTTTGATATCAGAGCCCTTCACGTAATGTATGATCACAAGGCTCTTATGCTTGACAGAATCAAATATCTCATGAACAACGGTTTCCTCAAATATAATCAGCAGACTATAGATGAGTATGCCACAGTTGTAGAGAACATGCTGGCAGCAAGAAACCTTCTCCTTAAGATTTCTATTACAGGAGATATAGAGGCATCACACAGATTTAAGACATATCTTGATGCTGCTAAGGAAAAAGAAATTGGTATCCTGTTCAAGGTAATTGCTGAGTTGGAAGACTAATATAACTAATAAAAGGGGGTTGCATTTTGCAGCCCCTTGTGTTTTGGGAGGATATAATTTGGCAACAATAAATATACTGCAAAAAAACATAGACTATAATAAATATGAAAATAATTTCAGTGAACTTAAAGAACGGTTATATCCTCAAAGAAAAACGGCAGTGGAGAGACTGAAAAACAGGAAAGCGGCAATTATGTCTCTGGCAGCAGGATTGCTGTTGCAGGAAGTTATTGAAAGAGAGTGTGGAATATCCCCGGATAATCTGAAAATTTACACAAATAAAAATGGTAAACCGTATATTGACCGATGCTATGATTTCTATTTTAACATATCCCATTCCGACAATATTCTTGTTCTTGCATATGGCAACAGGGAAATGGGTATAGATGTGGAAAAGTTAAAGGAAGATGATATAGTTGTGGCAAAAAGATGTTTTACGGCAGATGAGTATGACTATATCCGTCAAAATCCGGCTGATGAAACCAAAACCGAACAGGAATACAGATTTTGTCGCGTGTGGACAATGAAAGAAGCCTATTTAAAGTACATGGGAACCGGTATATCGGTGCCTCTTAATTCCTTTAATGTAGATCCATTAAATGGCGGGGTTAAAGATGAGGATGTCAGAATTATAACTGAGATTACAGATAACCATATGATTTCAATTTGTACATCATCGGATGATGACATTCACATAAAATTTGTCTCTTGACAAAGCTTGATATATATTGTACAATAACCACTGTTGCGAAATGATTAAATATTGCAATATGCGGCAGTAGCTCAGCTGGATAGAGCACTTGGCTACGGACCAAGGTGTCGGGAGTTCGAAT
>CAZRVL010000169.1:0-3116 GCA_964603455.1 uncultured Lachnospiraceae bacterium | reverse complement strand
GATCGAAGCAGCGGGCGGAAAGACTGAGGTGATCTGACTTGTTCAAGACACTTCGGAACGCACTTTCGCTCCCTGAGCTTCGTAAAAAGATGCTCTATGTAGTATTCATCGTTGTTCTCTACCGCATAGGCTGTGCTATTCCGATGCCTTATGTGAGTGCAGACGCGATGAACTACATCGCAAGCTTTGGAGATGGCTCGATCTTCCAGTATATGAGTATCATATCGGGAAGTGCTTTCTCTAGAGCAACCCTTTTCGCACTTTCAATCTCCCCGTATATCAACAGTTCGATCATCATGCAGCTCCTCTGCACTGCTATTCCCGCTCTCGAGAATATGGCTAAGGAAGAGGACGGTCGCAAGAAGATCGGCAAGATCACCCGTTATGTGACGGTTGGTCTTGCACTTATCACAGCTTACGGTTATCACGCATATCTCAAAAACCTCGGAGTTCTTACCAATAACGGTGTTTTTGCAGCTATCGTTATGATCGCATGCTATACCGCAGGTTCTTGTCTTATCATGTGGCTCGGTGAGAAGATCAATGAAAACGGTATCGGAAACGGTATCTCTATCATTCTCTTCACGAACATCGTTTCGTCCGGTCCCTCGATAGTTCAGTCGCTCATCGCTTACTTCACCAGTGGAAGTGTTGGAAACATCATTGCTGCTATCCTTATGATCATAATCGGAATCGCTATGGTTCTCTTTATCATCTATATGGACAACTCCGAAAGACGTCTCCCAATCCAGTATGCTAAGCGTGTAGTCGGCAGAAAAATGTACGGCGGTCAGAGCTCCACCCTTCCGATGAAGCTCAATATGTCAGGCGTTATGCCGATCATTTTCGCAAACTCTATTTTGGCACTTCCGAGCACTATTGCAATGCTCTTCCCGACTCCCGAAGAAGGTACGTTCTGGTATGGATTCCAGAAGCTCTTCTCCTACACGTCGTGGCTCTACGTTGCGCTCTTCCTCGTGCTTATCATCTTCTTCTCTTACTTCTACATCTCGATCTCATTCAATCCGATCGAGGTCTCGAACAATCTTAAGAAGAACGGCGGATTTATTCCGGGTATCCGTCCCGGAAAGCCCACCTGTGATTATATCACCAAGGTTCTCAATAAGATCACTCTTATGGGTGCTACCTTCCTCGGTATTATCGCGGTGCTTCCGCTTATCATCAATATCATTTCCGGTAACCGTATGTCCGGTATCGCATTTGCAGGTACTTCTATCATAATCGTTGTCGGAGTCGCTATTGAGACTGCACGTGAGATCGAAGCTCAGATGACTATGCGCCATTACAAAGGCTTTCTTGAATAAGATCGGCTGACCATCATCGTCGGAACAATCCGGCGGTGACGGTCTACAGATCCAGATCGTTTTGGAGAAATTTATGAAAATGATTTTTCTCGGCGCACCCGGCGCCGGTAAAGGCACTCAGGCTGAGATCGTTTCCGAAAAGTATTCGATCCCGGCGATATCAACGGGCGCGATTATTCGCGAAGCGATAAAGAATCAGACCGAAATGGGCAAAGCTGCTTCGGAATACACCGAAAAGGGTGCGCTCGTTCCCGATGAAGTCGTTATCGGAATAATCAAGGAAAGACTCGCACAGGATGACTGCAAGGGCGGTTTTATCCTCGACGGCTTTCCCAGAACCGTTCCTCAGGCTAAGGCCTTGGAGGATATGGGAGTTTCAATAGATTTTGTTATAGATATTGAAGTTCCCGATGAAAAAATAATCGAAAGAATGTCCGGAAGACGTGTTTGCGCTAAGTGCGGCGCGTCCTATCATACGATATTCAATCCCTCGAAGAAGGGCGAGCTTTGCGAAAAGTGCGATGAAGCACTTACCATACGCAAGGATGATGCTCCTGAGGTGGTAGAATCGAGACTCAAGACCTATCACGAGCTCACTGAGCCGCTCAAGGATTTCTATTCCGAGCGTGGAAAGCTTGGCATTGTCGAAGGTCAGGATGAACTCGCGGACACGACCGCCCTCACCCTTGCTCTTATTGAGAAAAAAAGGCAAGGCATATAAAACATGATATCGGTTAAAAACAGCGACCAGATAAAGCTCATGAAAGAGGCGGGACGCATAACCGGCGAGGCTCTTTATCTTGCCGGCGAAAAAGTTCGCGCAGGCATGACTACAAAACAGCTCGACACAATAATCCGTCATCACATCGAAAGCTGCGGCGCAAAGCCGTCATTCCTTGGATACGGAGGATTCCCGGGGAGTGCCTGCATCAGTATCAACAATCAGGTCATACACGGTATTCCCGGTTCAAGAGTGATCGAGGACGGAGACATCGTAAAGGTCGATGTGGGAGCATTTTACAAGGGCTACCATGGCGATAGTGCGAATACCTTCGCAGTTGGAAATGTTAGTGATGAGGCTAAAAAGCTGATAGAAGTCACTTCGAACAGCTTTTGGCACGGAATTGCAGAGGCGAAGCCCGGAAATCGGATCGGTGATATAGGCTATGCAGTGCAGTCATATGTTGAAGCCAACGGCTTCTCGGTCGTGAGACGTTATGTTGGTCACGGTGTCGGTACTGAGCTTCACGAATCTCCAGAAGTTCCGAATTTCGGTACTAAAGGTCGCGGAGTTAGGCTTTATGCCGGTATGACTATCGCAGTCGAGCCGATGATAAATGTCGGTACGCCCGATGTTCACGAGCTTTCTGACAAATGGACGGTCGTTACAGCCGACGGTTCGCTTTCGGCTCATTATGAGCATACGATCGCTATAACCGATGACGGCGTGATCGTTCTTACCAAAGTCGACTAAATTAACGATAGGAGGGATCATTCTGCCGAAGGATGACGTTGTTGAATTCGAGGGTACGGTAATCGAGGCTCTGCCCAATGCCGTATTCAAAGTGGAGCTTTCCAATAAGCATATCATTACCGCCCATATTTCGGGTAAGCTCCGTATGAACTATATAAAGATTCTTCCGGGGGATAAGGTTACGGTCGAGGTTTCGGTCTATGACCTTACAAAGGGAAGGATCACATGGAGAGCGAAATAATCTGCTCTCTACTTCCGCTTTAAGCACATAATTGTGAGAAAGGTATGGTAAACCATGAAAGTTAAACCATCCGTTA
>CAZRVL010000168.1:1839-3142 GCA_964603455.1 uncultured Lachnospiraceae bacterium | reverse complement strand
CGGCTCATGATCCCGGAAAATCTGCTTATCCGGGAGGTTGAAATAATCATACCGAAGTTCATTGTCCTGATCTGCTCTGCCTCTGGTCAGCGTATTATCAAATGTCGCGTCAAGATGATAATACGCTCCGTTCAAGCGAACGATATTCCAGGTATGTCTGTACTTGATCCCCTTGTCCGGGTTATTGCCGCACAGAGCGATCACACACCAGACGTTCAGTGCGTCCAGCAATACTTTTACTGCCTTTGCGATCCCCTCACATACACCAACGCCCTGTCCAAGCGGACCGATGATCTCATGCGAATACGATTTTTTGAGCTTATCGTATCGAACCTGTTCACAGATAAAATCATGCACATATTTTTCTTTTTCCCATTCGCTCAGCTTCATAGCCGGACGAACCAGCTTCTCGACGCGGGCTTCCATCGCCTTTTTATGCTCCAGTATCTTGCTCTTTTCAAACAAGTATTCCGGCACAAAGATCACATTCGGAGAATCGGTATAAAATTTATAGGTAAATCCAGTTGCCCAGAAAATCTCCGGATGATCCAAACGCAGCTGAAAGAAAATATTGTAGAGTTCTTCTCCCTCACAGCGCGGGATCACGATTTCTGAATCGATCGCCCGAATGCCCTTCAGCAGTGCATGATAAACTGCCTGCTTTTGTTTATTCATCTGATTATAATAATATTGTTCACTCATTTCACATCTATTACTGTTCTTATTATTTCTGGTATTCGACTGTATTGTTTAGAAAGAACCGCCGCGGCCGCCGCTTCGCCCGCCGCCTGCCGAAGCATGTGTTGTGCTTCCGCCTCCGTCATTTTTTTCAATCCGCTGCTTGGAAACAGTCCGGTATAGGTAGAGATCTCTTGCCCCTGTCACATGGAAACTGCCGTCACGGACATACTCCTTGGCACATCCTTTTGGCCGGACTGTTCTCAGCTGCCCAAAGAGTACCAGCAGAACGATTGCAGCAACAACTGCACCTGCAATGACTGCGATCAGCAGCTGCATTCCGGTACTAAGTCCGTCCTCTGACTCACCTTCTGCTGCCAGCTTCAGATATTTTTCTGCAAGATCGGCATATTTCATAAATGCATCGGCATATTCACCGGAGGACAGATATGGTGTCACCTGCTCGTCAATCCGTTCCAAAATCCGATCATTGAAAATCCGAATCGCTGCTCCTCTAGTCGCATAGTGAAATTCACGTGCATTCAGATTGACCATCAGGATAATACCGTCCAAATCTGCTCCGCAGCCATATCCAGATTCATAATAGAAATCATCTGTATACGTC
>CAZRVL010000168.1:0-1829 GCA_964603455.1 uncultured Lachnospiraceae bacterium | reverse complement strand
GCCGTCAAAAGAGTCTGTCGTAGCAGCGACCACATCGCACTGATAACGTTCCGAAATCTCCGCCAAACGCTCCTGTAATTTTATTTCTTCCGTTTCGTTCAGAAGGTCTGCCATATCCGCAACCTTCTGCTCTCTTGCATATGCAGCTGTGTTCGGAAGAAGCAGCATAAGTATTACAGCCAGCCACACAAACAGCATACGCACTGTCATTGTCTTGTATTTCTGCATTCTGCACACCTCCTACAACAGCATTAGCAAAGCAAATACCAGGATGGTCACCGCTGCCATCACGCCTGCTGCAATCCCGACAGCCTTCCGCTTATCAACCGGAAGATTACCGACAAACTTTCCCGTCTGACCATTCATGGCAAAGGTGTATGTTTTGCCGTGATATACGGTATTCAGGATCCATACCGGAAGCAATGCATAAGTAATCTTGCCCTGACGCAGTGATATACCGGTATGCTCTGGTACGCAGGTCGCATATCCATGAATCGTATCCATAAATGCCTGTACTGTGCTGTTGCGGATCCGTGTATTCGCCGTCGCTGCACAGTCCGATGCACTCTGGTTATATTTGTCTGCAAAATAACCTGCAAGATATGCTGTCTGAAAATCAACCGCATCGGCATAGTCGAACGGTTCGATCGACTGCATCAGCACATCATCCATTTTGGCAGAACCATCGGCCGGAACTTTTTCAAATCCGATCTCACCGCTTCTGCTCACCAGATAATGACTGGTCTCTGTATAATGATAATCTCCGCTGCTCCAGCTGCGCACCCGCGTTGCACGGCATCGTATATCTGCCCTTGCATCGCAGTCATACAGCCAAAACGGTACATAAATCCCCTTTATTTCCTGTATCCGGTTTTCGGTCTTAAATACAGTCGGCAGCAGAATCTTTCCCTTCACATGGCTTCGCAGCCGATCCTGCGCCTGCTTTTGGTCCAATTTAAATGGAATCACAAGATCCGGCCGCAGCGCTCCGCTAAGCTGCTTAGCGACAATTACCGTGTTGCCGCAAAATGGACAGCTCGATGCCGCCATAGAAGAATCTGCGATGATCTCTCCGCCGCAGGATTCACACCGATAAGAAACCAGTCCCTCCTGATCCAGCGTCTGTTCTGACTGATGAATCGCATCTTCCTCCCAGCTCGGATCCTGATCATCTTCCAGATTCTCCTGTGCAAACTGCTGCAGTGTATCCAGTTCAAATTCTGTATCACAGTAGGGACATTTCAATTTCTGTGATCTGCTGTCAAATGCGATCGCTCCGCCGCAGCACGGACATTTATATCCTTGTGTACCTGACATATCCTCTCTCCCTATTCTTATCTGCTGTCAGTTCCCTGCTCTGTAAATTGCAGTTCTGCTGTTCGATTCTGTCAGTTTCTCGGCTTGCCGCATTCCGAGCAGAATTTGCCTGTATTCTTGGTGCCGCAGCTACAGATCCACTCTGCTTGCGGACGCTTTGCTCCACACTCTGAACAGAAATTTCCTGTATTCACAGTGCCACAGCTGCAGGTCCATGCTGCCTCTGGAGCTTTCTGTACGTTCTTTTGTCCCATCTCATACAGACTCTGCGGATTCATGCCTCCCGCTGCACCTGCCATATTCATTCCCATAAAACCGTTCATAGCTCCAGCGGAATTGGAAGCTGCCGCACGCATCGCATCAGCCTGTGCACCCACCAAAGCGGCCGCTGCCATATTCGGATCACGCATCACTGCACTCTTCTGCAGCTGCTTGATCATATCCTCATCTTCTTTTGATGCGGAAACTGAGTTCACACCAAAAGAAGCCACCACGATTCCACGCAGTTCCTT
>CAZRVL010000167.1:0-3144 GCA_964603455.1 uncultured Lachnospiraceae bacterium | reverse complement strand
CCGGGTCAAACCAACCGAATTACCGCACTTGAACTTGCCGTAAAATATGCAAATTGCACAGATGGAGCAGAGCAGGATCGCGCAAACGGTTCTGTAATGGCATCCGATGCCTTCTTCCCGTTCAACGACTGCGTTGAATGCGCGGCAAAAGCCGGAATAACGGCGATCATCCAGCCGGGCGGATCGATCCGCGATCAGGATTCGATAGATGCTTGCAACAAGCACGGAATCGCGATGATCTTCACAGGCGAAAGACATTTTAAACATTAAGTTACAAAAAATCCGCTCGAACGAGCGGATTTTTTACTAATGATTCATATTTAGTCTACATTCAAAGTGATTTTTTGATCTTGTCAAGTGCGCCTTTTTCTATTCGAGAGACCTGCGCCTGCGAAACGCCTATCTCGCTTGCGATTTCGGTCTGAGTTCGCCCTTTGAAAAATCGCATATCGACGATTTTTTTCTCTCTGAGCGATAGTCCTTTCATCGCTTCGCGCAGTGCAATGGTGTCGAGCCAATGCTCATCGGTGTTTTCGGTGTCGCTGATTTGATCCATCACAAATATAGAATCGCCATCATCGTTAAAAATCGGTTCATAAAGACTCATCGGCTCGACTATCGCATCAAGTGCGGCGGAAATATCGGCTGCTTTTTCGCCGAGACGCGCCGCAATTTCGTCATTTGTGGCATCCCGTCCAAGCTCGTGCGACAGCGATTCCTTTGCGGCGAGCGCACGATAGGCGAGGTCGCGAACCGAACGAGTCACGCGGATCGCTGAATTGTCGCGCAAATATCTGCGTATCTCACCGATTATCATCGGAACAGCATAAGTTGAAAACTTTACGCCAAGATTTGTATCAAAATTGTCAATAGATTTAATAAGTCCGACACATCCTATTTGAAATATGTCATCGAGATTTTCGCCGCGATTGGCGAACCGCTGGACTATTGACAGGACTAACCTCAGATTGCCTTCGATGAGCTTGTCGCGTGCTGACATATCGCCGTCATGCGCTTTTTGTAGAAGTTTGTCTTTTTCATCTGTGCTCAAATTTTTCAGGCTCGAAGTATTTACGCCGCAGATCTCGACGCGGCGGCAGATTGGTTTTGGGTACATAACTTTCCTCGGAAAATATTTTCGTTCCGAGATAAGTATTGCCGCGGAAATAATGCGAAATTCGTTCGAGCCGTTGGAAAAAAATGATCGTTTCTAAGGTTTGAAAAACAAAAGCGAAATCCTTTTGGATATTATGCGCCTGCGAGTTCGATTGCGCGTGCTGCACAGCTTGCGGCATCGGTCGTGTATGCGTCTGCGCCTATCGAATCGGCAAATTCCTGAGTTACCGGCGCACCGCCGACCATGACCTTTGCGTTCAGCCCGGAACTGTGTACTGCTTCGACAACACGCTTCATTTCGGGCATTGTCGTGGTCAGAAGGGCAGAGCAGCATATTATCTTTGCTGAATTGTTAGTCGCGGTTTCGACAAATTTTTCGGCAGAAACGTTAACTCCGAGGTCTATTACCTTCATTCCGCGCCCTTCAAGCATCAATTTGCACAAATTTTTGCCAATGTCGTGGCGATCTCCCTTGACCGTTCCGATAACGACTGTCGGCGAATCGGCGTTGCTTGCCGACTCCTGATCGGCGGTGAGGTAGGGCTTCAAAAGATCGCAGCCGGTCTGCATACATTTTGCTGCGAGCATTACCTCCGGCACATACATCTGATTTGCCTTGAATCTATCGCCGACAACAGCCATTCCGGCGAGTAGACCATCATTCAAAATCTGACCTGCCTCGATGCCTTCATCGAGTGCCTGCTGTACCAAAGGTTTGATTTTCGGAAGTCGTCCCGAAACGAGTGAATTTGAAAGCTCCTGTAAAATTTCCATAATTAACCATCCATTTTAATAAATTACAATTTAATAACAATATATAATACCATATCGCGGCAGAATTTGCAAGCGGATTTTGTAAAAAATCTTTCGATAATTTTATACAAAAGACAAAATTTTTGATAAATTCGCGCCAAAACAATTTTATTCTTCAAATTAAGGTATATTACAGTCGATTCGGTATAAAATATCAATGCAGCATTTTAACGCGCATTCGCGGACGATGCTTTGCGCAATTTGCATTTGCTATTTTATTATTAAAAATGAACCCAAGGAGAATAAATTATGAAAGCAACCGGAATAGTTCGTAGGATCGATGAATTAGGTCGTGTCGTGATACCGAAGGAAATCAGGCGCACGATGCGTTTGCGTGAAGGAGATCCGATTGAGATATTCACAGACCGCGAAGGCGGATTGATATTCAAAAAATACTCGCCGATCAGCGAACTAAACTCGTTCGCGGCGCAATACGCTGACACTTTGCACAAAACGTCCGGAATGGCGGTGGTCATTTGCGACCGCGATACGGTTATCGCCGCTTCAGGTCTGCCGCGAAAGGATTATTTGGACAAGAAACTTTCGCCAGAATTTGAGGAAATTATGGAAAATCGTGCAATTTACAGATATTTGTCAGGCTCTACAGCCATAAAAGTTACGTCTGACACTCAGTCTGCCGGCGTGTCCTGCGCCATGCCTATAATCGCGGACAGCGATCTTGTCGGGTGCGTCGCTTCGATAATTCCTGAATCGGGCGAACCATTGCCGAGCGATGTGGAAGGGAAGCTGATCTCGACCGCCGCCGCTTTTCTCGCAAAGCAATTTGAAATGTAATGTTTTTGTGAATGTCACGGAAATATTTTCGGATTTACACAAAAAAATCCGTTGAATTTTTCGTGACATCCTCTTGCAAAAAATCATATAATATGGTATAATATACTTGTTTGTGATCTGCGCGATTGGGAACACTATTTCCGAGGTCGATTTGACCCCGGAAAGGTTGATTTTTATGGATAAAAATGTAAAAATTCTGCGCTCGCGCTCCGGTGAATTCACCGAAACTGTCGGTTTGATCGACGAAACGCCGGATCCGATCTTTCAGGTCAGCTCGGTGGCATCCGCCAACGATTGCACCGGAATCACTGTGACTGTGCCGAACGATGATTTTGAGGCTGATTCGGTCGCGCACCTCGCCACGGTAAACGTCACAAGTAAAAAATCGGGCAAATAGCCCAAACGGGCGGTTATTTACCG
>CAZRVL010000166.1:0-3146 GCA_964603455.1 uncultured Lachnospiraceae bacterium | reverse complement strand
GAAGCCGTGGAAAAAATGGACTTGAGCCGTAGTGCATATTACAAATATAAAGACTTTGTATTCCCCTTCTATGAAGCGACCAAAGAAAAAATCGTAACCTTAACATTGCTCTTAGAGCATAAGTCCGGTGTCTTGTCGAAGGTACTCAATACGATTGCCTGCGAACATGGTAGCGTATTGACCATCAATCAAGGCATTCCGCTCCAAGGCGTAGCCAATGCTACCATCTCCATTGAGACAATCGATCTCATTATTGATCTTGAAGCACTCTTAGATAAGCTCCGCTTAATCGAAGGTGTCAAACGCATTGAAGTATTGGGACAGGAATAACAAGGGGGAATTTCGATGAATAAAACGATTAGAATCGGCATTTTAGGCCTCGGCACGGTCGGAGGCGGTGTCGCGAAGATAATCCAAAAGAATCAATTCGATATTGCGAAGCGAGTAGGGGCGAATATCGAGATTGCCAAAGCACTCGTTCGCAATCTTGACAAAGAACGTGTTTTGCCGAGAGAGCTGTTGACGACTGACGCGAACGAAATATTAGACGACCCGTCTATTGACATTATCGTAGAACTATTGGGCGGCGAGCATCCATCGCGTGAATATATGATTCGTGCCTTGGAGAATGGCAAGCATTTGGTTACTGCCAATAAGGACGTTATCGCCAAATACGGCAAAGAGCTGTTCGACATCGCAGAGAAAAAAAATCTCGACGTTATGTTCGAGGCCAGCGTAGCGGGCGGGATTCCGATTATCCATCCGCTCAAAGATTGCTTGATTGGGAACAAAATTCAAGAAATCATGGGTATTATCAACGGTACCACCAACTATATGTTGACCAAAATGACACAGGATAACGTAGACTACCAGACCGTGCTTGCCGAAGCACAGGCAAAAGGCTATGCCGAAGCTGATCCAACCGCAGATGTGGGCGGACTTGATGCAGCACGTAAGATTGCTATTCTTGCCTCGATTGCTTATAACTCCCGTATCACGGTAGACGATGTATACGTAGAAGGCATCACCAAAATCTCGCCGGAAGACATCGCCAACGCTCGCGAACTCGGCTATGTGATTAAGCTGCTCGGCATTGCCAAAGAATCGGCACACGGCGTAGAAGTACGCGTTCATCCGACCTTCATCCCGACCTCGCATCCGATGGCATCCGTCAACGACGTATTCAATGCCATCTTCGTAACAGGCGATGCAGTCGGCGATGCTATGTTCTACGGCAGAGGAGCAGGGGAGCTTCCGACAGCCAGTGCTGTACTGGGCGACATTATGGAGGTCACCCGAAACATTCAGCACGAAGCCAAAGCACGTGTGCTTTGCACTTGCTATGAGCAAAAACCAATCTGTCCGATAGAAGACAGCGAATCCATTTTTTATGTACGCTTACTTGCCAAAGATGAGCCGGGCGTATTCGCAAAAATTGCCGGTGTATTCGCGGAACAACAAATCAGCTTGAACTCCGTCATCCAAAAACGCAAAGTCGATAACTGTGCAGAGATTGTATTCCTCACCTATACGGTCAAAGATGCCAACCTTCGTGCAGCACTTGCTAATCTGGAAGCACTTCCTGTCATCGAAGAGATCAGCAACGTCATCCGCGTACACGAGGACGACAAGTAAGGAGGGCATCATATGAAAACCGTCAAAATAAAAGTACCGGCAACAACCGCGAACTGCGGACCCGGGTTTGACTCAATCGGGATTGCCTGCACCTTCTACAATGAGCTGGAAGTAACCCAGCTTGATACCGATACAATCGAGCTTGAAGTAACCGGTGAAGGAGAAGGTAGCATACCGGCTACTCGCGACAACATCATTATTCAAGCCATGGACAAAGTATTCCGCCGCGTTGGCTATGAATGTAAAGGTGTTCGCCTCAAAATGCACAATCGCATCCCCTTGGCACGTGGACTCGGCAGTAGTGCTGCCGCTATCGTGGGCGGACTATTCGCTGCCAATGAGCTAAGCGGAGGCAACCTCACGCGGCACGACTTATTCGAGATGGCAACCGAGATGGAAGGGCACCCTGACAATGTCGCACCGGCAATATTCGGCGGTATCACTGTCAGCATGATGGAAGGCAAGAAGCCATCCTATATACGCTTCATGCCACCCAAACCGCTCTATCTGATTGTCGCAATCCCTAAGTTCCACCTCTCTACACAAAAAGCACGTAGCGTACTGCCCAACCAAGTACCGCATGAGGATGCAGTATTCAACCTTAGTCGTACCGCTATGTTAATCACCGCATTGGCACACGGTCAGTACAGCTTCCTCTCGCAAGCACTCCAAGACAGACTACATCAACCGTATCGTCAGCCACTCATCAAAGGTATGGTAGATGTCGTCATCAATGCCCAAGAAGCAGGTGCTTACGGCTGTGTTATCAGTGGAGCAGGTCCATCGCTCATCGCGTTCGCCGATCATCAACCGGATGCAATCGGACAAGCCATGGTAGACGGCTTCAACCGCAATGACGTAGAAGCACGCTATGTCGTACTCCAAATCGCCGAAAAAGGTGTTCGTGTATCGTAATTAAATCTTGATTATCTCCATAAAATAGGATATAATATCTAAGTATTGTTCGGGACGTAGCTCAGCTTGGTAGAGCGCTATCTTGGGGTGGTAGAGGTCGCAGGTTCAAATCCTGTCGTTCCGACCAGTAATATCAAGGGTTTAGCCGACTTGAATATATTGGCTTGCTCCTTGATTTGCTCCCTAACGTAAAAAATGAGGAACAAATAGATTCAAACAGATGTAAAAAGTATTGCAAAGCACATAAAAAAGACTAGAGTTTAACTCTAGTCTTTTTTGTTTACACGAAGGAATCTATCGATGGCAGCAATGTGATACTTGAATCGTTATGAAACCATTGCGACAATCGTATATAAAGAAGCACTGACAAATACCGCAATCACACGGAGAAATGATAATTATTCTCTATAATATAAGAACGATAAAAAATATATTTATTTTTAATAAAAATATCAATAAATAGCTTGTATTCTAATATTCTGAATGTTATAATAAAGTTGCAATTAAGAGTACTCAGAGATGAAGACAGAGAGATGTATTCTATAGAACTTTGACATTACAGCGACCTTTAGTCCTAAAAGCGATTCGAATGTAAT
>CAZRVL010000165.1:0-3168 GCA_964603455.1 uncultured Lachnospiraceae bacterium | reverse complement strand
GGTATAATAGTATTGATAATTCATTATTTGAAAGGAATAAGCCAATGTTTGATGCAAACATCACCGACCCTCCTGTTCGTCATCAAAGGCATAAAGCTTTGCCGCTCGCAGTTGCCGCAATATCCGGCTTAATGTTGGCAGCACTTATCGGTTCAGCCGCATTTTGGCTGATATCAAGAAAAAATTCCGGAAACACAAACATCCCCTCACCGGATGCAACACCTCCGACTACCGTTGAGACCTCAGCTCCGAGTGACAAAGCAGAGTCGCAGGAAAAGCTCCCGAACCCCGATTCCGAGGTCAGAGGAATATACATCGCAACAGTTACAAACATCAACTATCCGTCAAAAATGGGACTTTCGGTCGATGAACAGCGTGCAGAGCTTGACGACATCGTGAAAACGACCAAGGAAGCCAATCTGAACGCGATATATTTCCAGGTGCGCCCGACCTCGGATGCACTTTATAGATCTGATATTTTCCCGACAAGTCAGTATATCACGGGAAAACAGGGCGATCCGCTCGAATTTGACCCGCTTGAATACTTAATCGAGCAGGCACATGAAAACGGCATAAAAGTCCACGCATGGGTCAATCCACTTCGCGTAACGACCGGAACGGCATCGAATCCGAAGACCGATCCCACTGCACTCGCCGAAACCAATCCGGCGCGTCTCCATCCAGAATATACCGTAGCATACGCAGACGGACGGTTATACTATAACCCCGGACTTGAGGAAGTTCGCACGCTCGTTGCCGATGGAGTAAAGGAAATAGTCGAAAACTACGCAGTCGATGGAATAATCTTCGATGATTATTTCTATCCGTATCCGACAACTGTTGCAGTTGACGGAAAAAATATTACTGCGGAATTTGACGATGCCGAGGAATACAAAAAATTCGGAAAAGGGCTGTCGCTCGAAGACTGGCGGCGTTCGAATATCAATGCGATGATCGAAGACTGCTATGACG
The DNA here is from genome assembly GCA_964603455.1 of uncultured Lachnospiraceae bacterium. Lineage (GTDB taxonomy): Bacteria > Bacillota > Clostridia > Oscillospirales > CAG-272 > Flemingiibacterium. The sequence goes on along the minus strand of CAZRVL010000165.1, from coordinate 2,196 downwards.
CGATAAAATCCGTCCGCGAGGAATGCCAATTCGGTGTCGCACCGTTCGGAATATGGCAGAACGATGATGGCAAGAACGGCGGTTCACAGACCACAGGCTTTGAATCCTATGAATCGCTCTACTGCGACCCTGTAGCATGGGTCGAGGGCGGATATGTCGATTATCTCGCACCGCAGATATACTGGCGTTTTACGACCAAAGCGGCGCGCTATGATGTGCTTGTCCGTTGGTGGAATACTCTGCTTGACGGAACAGACATAGATCTTCTGATAAGTCACGGCGTTTACAACTATGATACATGGACTTCGCCGTCAGACGAGCTGCGAAATCAAGTCGAATTTGCACGCGCCGAAAGTAGCTATAAGGGTTCACTGCTCTATGGATATGCCGCGTTGAAGAACAATTCAGAAGGACTTTTGGACGAGACGAAGGAAGTCTTTTCCGAGGAAATAGCATATACAGACATAGAGTCTAACGGACGCGATCTAATATTGTCGATACCGTATAACAACAGCTACATCGACGGAGACGGCACTTTTCTCCTCGGCACATCCGATCCGTCAGAGCCGCTCTATTTGAACGGCGAAAAGGTCGGACGAACAAAAAGCGGATATTTTTCGCTCTATCTCAGCCTAAACGAAGGAAAAAACACCTTCACCTTCTCGCACAAGGGGAAGGAAACGGTCTATACCCTCAACAAAGGCACTGCTCCGACCTCAACGGTAATAAAGTATGCAACGCTCGACAGCTATAAAATAGCCGCCGCAAGCCCCTCGACCGAATGGTTCGGCACATCGAATACTATCTCGGTCAGCGTGACCGCGCCGTCAGGCTCAACGGTCACAGCCGAGCTTGGCGGAAGATCATTCACGCTCTCTCCGACACTCTATCCGCCGAATCAATCGACCTACATGAAAGAGGTCTACACCGGAACGGTCAAGCTTACCGCCCCCGAATCAGGCATAGTCTCGCTCGGAAAGATAAAATTCACCGCAAAGCGCGGCAGCGAATCGGCAACGGCAGAATCCGCAGAAATACGCATAGGCGCATCCGGCGCAGTCATCCCGGTCGAAATAGTCACACGCGATACCAACATGAAGATACAGACTAACAGCTGGTATTACGATGACTACTCGCCGCAATCGCCGAAAATGACAGATAATGCCGTGTCGCTTTCGAACGGCTGGTATAAATTGAGATGTGGAGGATATGTCGCCGCCGCAGACCTAAAGGAGCTTGATAACACCGAGCCTTTCGGATGGGCGAACATATCGAATGCAGTCATCGAGACAAATGCGAACTCTACATATATAAAATTCGATTCGGATCTGAATGTCCCGATAAACTGTTATGTCGAAAACGGCGAATTTGTACTCACATTATACAACATGGATACAGCAAACGCGCCGAAGCTGAATTACAGCAAAAACCCGATATTCGAATCTATCCGTCAGGAGAAAAGCGCACGCCCATATGCCTACAAATATTTTCTAAAGCTCTATAACATCGAAAACTTCTACGGCTTTGATTATTATTATAATGAAGGAAAAATAATAATAGAGCTTAAGAATCCGACCGTTCTTCCGAACACGGACAAGCCGCTCGAAGGAAAAACGATAGTTCTCGATGCCGGACACGGCGGAAAAAATCCCGGTGCATTGGGTCCGCTCGGTGCAGCCGAAGGCGCAATGAATGAATCGGACTTTAATCTTGAAATCGTCATGGCGGCAGTTCCGAAGCTCGAAGCACTCGGCGCGAATGTCGTTCTGATACGCGACCGTGAGACCGAGATCGATGTTCCGGTGGTTGACCGCGTGCAGACGCTTATCGACCTTAAGCCCGATATGTGCATATCTATACACCAAAATTCTATGCCATACACCTCGGATGTCACGAAAATACACGGACTTGTCGGTCTGCATTGGTCGGATGCCGGGTATATGCTGACCGATGTTATGGGCGAAACGATATCGGATGCGCTGAATAAGCTCGACCGTTCTCCGACTCAGCAGCGTCTCGCACTTGTTCGAAACCCGAAATTCCCCTCGACTCTCATCGAAGTATGCTTCATAACGAACGTTGAAGAATACGAAAAGATGATGCAGCACGATTCGATAGACAACATATCGACATCAATAGCCGACGGAATCTTGAACTACTATGCCGCGCAGGCGAAATATCTGAATTAAATTAAAA
>CAZRVL010000164.1:0-3175 GCA_964603455.1 uncultured Lachnospiraceae bacterium | reverse complement strand
CCGAAAGTACTTGAATGGAGACGTTCCGGGAGGATAGGTAGTCGCTGGTCAAATTCCTTGATAGCTCAGTTGGTAGAGCAATCGGCTGTTAACCGATCGGTCGTAGGTTCGAGTCCTACTCAAGGAGCCAATTTTAAGACAGTAACCAAATGGTTACTGTCTTTTGCTATACATGTGGACTTTTTATAGTAGAATTGACAATAGATGTTCTATGATGTTGAAGCTGACAATATTACCAGATGCATCCGCAGAGCGACAGCGGTTGGTTAAGCAACGGTATAAAGTGTTATCGGGAAATCTAGATTAATGATTTTGAATTTGCTCCATAGATTTGATTTTTTGAGGGCGCATTTCTGCGTTAAGTAGTAATTAGATAGAATCTATCTGATTTGAAAATCAATATCTATCATAGATGATTTAATTGATTAAAAATATATGAGACGAAATTTACGCCTTTTACTTTACATGATAGATGATATTAGTATATACTAAAGGTGATGAGAAGTAGACGATGTGTATTTGTCTTGCAAAAGAAAAGAGCTGCTACTGATATTCAGGAGTGGCTTTTGTTTTAATAATGATTATGTTGCTCATCCGAGTAAATGCAAGAATTTTTTGTCTAAGGAGAGAAAAATGGTAACGATTGAATTACATAAAAAAACGACCGAATATGTGCAGTATAAATTTTATCCTCAAGGGAACATGGAGCGGTTTGGGATTGTGCAAGTAAATCTTTCAGACTTCAAGCGTGTTTTAGTAAAGGATATAGAAAATGAATGGTCTGCCTATAAGGGACATGCATGGGCAGAAGTTGAACGTTTGGCACGCAAGGGCGAGTTCCCGCAACATAGTATGGCTGCATGGTATTAAGAGAAGCACGAAGGGGAATAGTTGCTCCGAACATGATAAGTGGCAAGAATTAAAGAGGAATGTTGAAAGATAAAGGTTAAGTGGAAAGGCGAAACGAATTATCTCATTCTTACACATGATAAAGTATATGAAGTGATTTCCATTGAAAAAGGATGGTATCGTATTGTTGATGATTCCGGAGAAGATTATTTGTATCCGCCTGAGTTCTTTGAAATTATTGAAAAGAAGTGATACCTAATGCCTAAAATTCTAGGTGAGCTTACTAATGGAGAAGTAAAGGACTGGTGAAATGTTATGACATCTAAGCAATTAAGAGAAGAAATTTTATCATTAACGTATGATATACAGTTTGAATATAAGGGTATAAATTGCTTAATTATGCCATTCTCTCATAAAAAATTTATGTTGTGTTATGGCGATGATGACAAACAATACACAGATATTGATGATGTTATGAGTGATCCATTTTTGATGGGAAGTCTTTGAATGAGATTAGTCAAGAAGTGAAATATATTTAGAAGAACAATATAAGAGGTTAATGCTTGATAAGCCTAGTGACTGTTGGACTTAAGAAACAATACGCGATCCTTGATGGAGAAAACCGATAGCTACTTCTAGATGAAGATCTATGATAATGTTATATTGATGGGGATGTAGAGTGGGGAATTACTCATATAGATAACACGTGACGACAGACAATCTGAATTTATTCTAATTGAGGAAACTTATTTAGAGAAGGTGGAAACATGACTTTTAGTGATGTGAGAACAATCTTAAAAGAAATAGGTTTTAACATGAATGGCTGTGCTATAGGAGAAAAGCTGACGCTAGCTGGCGATGGTGTTGTTGTGTTTCGTGAAGATGGCGTTTATAAGGTTTGCGATGTTGAACGAAATGTGCGTTTTGATGTCGAAGAATATGACACTGAGCATGATGCAAGTAAGGCGTTTTTGATGAAGTTGAACAAGGCTTATAGCGATTGGTACGATTTTTCTAAATATGTGGAGAGCGGAACTTTTTATCATGGTTAAGAAAATTCGTTACAGGTTCTTGAAATCGAGAGATAGTTTTAATAAGAGGCTTCATTATGAGCAAGTGGATTAAAGCACTAATTCATTTAGGCGAATATGGGACGGTAGGAACTTGTCCATTTTGCAAGTCTAACAATACTCATTATGGGTATGAAGTCACCAAAACAGGGGAACGTGCTTATGGAGCTGTATGGTGCAGTGATTGTAATCATGGGATGTATTTGTGTAGAGTCAATATGGCAGAGGTGACAGCATTGGCAGAACCTATTCCTAAAGATTTGATTTAAGATAATTAATAGCACTGATTTCATCAAAAAATTGTAGGGAGTAAGATTAAGCAATAGGCAATATTATGAAGGCTTATAGCTTGCTTGATATTATCCGGTAAAGATTGCTAGCTAAACAGCAAATTCGTAAAAAAGGTTATCTTGAGGTGATAGAACATGACATTCCAAGAAGTAAAGAGAATACTTGAGGATATCAATTTTGATTTTGACTGTTGTAGCATTTTCAATGGACCGATGGTAAAACTTGGCGACGGTGTTGTCGTTATCAAAGACAGTGGCAAGTATAAAGTTTTTTTTGTTGAACGACATGAACCCTTTGACGTGGAAGAATTTACATCAGAACATGATGCGTGTAAAAACTTTATCATGAAATTGCATGAAGATTTTCCACAACTTTATGATTTCCCGAAACACTTTCCGCAAATATTTCCCTGAAAAGTTATTCAAAGTATTTCCCAAATGAGCTTGTAAAAAATATTGAGAACGTATCACAAGGGGTATTGCACTGTGGTTCGGGAAACTCGGTGGTGGAACACAATACAAATTGCCACAAAACACCAAAAAACTTTTAAAGGCGGGGTATATGGAGGTGGTCAAGCGTGACAATTAAAGATGTTGAACGGATTTTGAAAGATTTGAAATTTAACATGGCTTATTGTAGTATACTTGACAAAAAACATGTACGTGCCGGTGATGGCGTTATCATATTCCGCGAAAAAGGTATCTACAAGGTTTTTGATATTGAGCGAAACGTACCTTATGACGTTGAAGAGTATACCGATGAACATGATGCAAGCATGGCGTTTTTAAGAAAGTTAGAAGAATCATTTGGACTATGGTATGACTTTTCAAAATACATCTAACCACATACGGCAGCTAAGCACCCACGAATAGCGGGTGCTTTTTTCATGCTCCAAATCTTCAGTACAAATGGGGATAAAGCGTGGAAGGAAGGCGAGAGCTGGCAGAAGTACCTGCGGAACTGGA
>CAZRVL010000163.1:0-3177 GCA_964603455.1 uncultured Lachnospiraceae bacterium | reverse complement strand
ATTCCCCAGACTGTTCATCATCTCTTGATAGACGCTCATATAGAGCTGTGATTTTGATTTCTTCTTTCTTTGCCACGGTTTTGCCTCCCTTCTTTATGTAATTTGTGTTGATAACACGCTCCCTTTGTCTATCCGTGTATATTGTAACCGTTCGGGTCAGTCAGAACATAGGACGAATGGCACTGCATCAGATTCGGCTTGATGAAGAATCGCGTCTTACCTGAGCCGGAACCGCCTACTACAAGTACGTTTTTGTTTCGCGCTGTCTTTGGGTCTTTCGGGCGGTTGTTCATAGTCAGCCGCTCGGTCTGCGTCAGAATGACGTTGTTCTTAAATTCCGGGTCGATGTACGGCGCGATATCTTCCGGTTTACCCCATCTTGCAGAGCCGTATTCCTCATTCTTGCGGTATTTCTTTGCGTTCTTCGACTTACCATAAACGATCAGACGGATGATTACGGCAGCAGCGACACCTACGCACAAATCGAACGGGTGAAAGCTCGGAAGTGGAGACTGTAGTGCGGTGAAGAATCCCTCACCGAGATTCAATATCTTTTCGCCGAGTTCGTTTCCGCTCGTGAACCGCCACATCTGACCAAGTTTGGTTGCTGCCAATCCAATGAATACATACGGAATGTGCATGATGAGCGTCTTTTTCAGCTTGCTGTTCATCGTTCCTGACCTCGTTGTTTCGTCTTTGTTCGTTCCAGTATCTTGTTCTGTACCTTTTCGGTGAGACTGTGGAGCTTATCAAGCACAGACGGGCGCTTTTCCTTTTCCGCTGACTTACGTGTGTACTCAGTGAACGCCTGAGTGAGAGCGTCGGCGTCCCTTGCCTTGAAGAAAATGACATATTTCGGCTTATCTTCGGTTTTGACTTTCCTGACAGCGTAATCGACGCCATACTTGCGGGCAACTCGTTCAAAGGATTTGATGTCCGGGTCATTGCTCTCAATCGTAGACACGCCCTGATTCTGCCCGATCAGCTCTTTCACGGACTGTTTTCCATGAGGAATTACCGGCGAGTTTCTCCCCATACTATCTCTGGATTTTTGGATTTTCTTTTCTTTGCGATACGCAAGATATTTGCACACCGCCGCCTTGAATACCCTTCCGGTCAGCTTTGCCGTGCTGACAGTCAGCGCAAGTGTTTTGCTCTCTACTTCTTCCTGCATTTATTCCAGTCTCCTTTCGCCGTACAGATCATGATTAACTTTCGTCTGGTAATAGCTCTCCATCGTCGCGGGCGCATTGATGAGCGTTTTCAGCAGATACGGCTTTATGTTGTGTATCTCGGTGGTGTTGGAGTTGATGCAGCTTATGATATACTCGATGTGAGAACTGTCCAGCCGGAGGAGCCTGTCCTTAACAAGTGCATACGGGTATGTATCTTTCCCGAGTGTGATGGACGAGCGTCTTGAACACAGTGCTTCCGAAGCAATATCGACAATTTCGTCCATGCGTTCTTTGGGATACCGTTCACACATGATATCGTAGTCGATATTCTCTCTTACAACCTCCCGCGCCTCCTCATATCCCATCACATCAATCGGTGCTGTATCTGTGATGGATTGATTAGGATTTGATTCATAAGTACTTGATAAATTCGTTTTTGATATATTAGTATATAATTGCGTTGGATTCTCCTGTACAGGTTCAGCCTGCATGGGAAAATCCAATACAGGTGAATCCTCTGTTGGAGAAGCGCAAACAGGCGCATCATCTGTATTTTCAGAAGAAACTGCCTTGTGCGGTGTTTCGTAAATGACGTACTCCATCTCGCCAAGCCGACCTTTTGCGTCACGTTTTCTCTCACGGACTACATAGCCGTGTTCCTCCAATTCCCTGATACCCTGACGGACAGAATCAACCCCATCTGAAAACAGATGCGACAGACCGATGAGCGTGTAATCCCAGTTCTCCGGCAGAGACAGCATCTCAGCGAGCAGTCCCTTTGCTTTGGCGGAAAGTGTACGATCTTTGAAAATATTGTTCGACAGGACGGTATAGTCCCGGCTTTTATCTACTCTGAATACCGGCATGATGTTTTCTCCTTTATCTTGAAATAGAAAAAGGGACAAACTGAAATGTAACTTGTCCCATGTGATATGTTATTCAATTTTATCTCTCATGACTTTGCTGACGTTTCCTCTGCCATGATTCAAGCAGTTTGATAATGGTCTCCTGCATCTTCTGCGGCGTATAGGAACGCGGGAAGTATTTTTGCAGAATGTCGGCTGATATGGTGAGATCGTTTTTCTCCGGCTTCTTCTGCTCCATCATGATTGAAAGCATAGTGTCGTCGGTCAACTCACCGGACTGCGACAGCTTCTTCATGCGCTGCGCCTGTGAAAGTGATGGAGCAGCCTGCTCGGATTCAATTGTCTCAAGCAGCATCCGCTGTTCTTCCGGCTTCAGATAGGAAATCTCTACCGCCGGTGTGAAAGCTATCTTTTTGTCATCTACCATCTGTTGAAGCTCTGGCTGTAGCTCGGTCAGGCGGATATAACGTTGAATTTGTCTCCCACTTTCACCAGAACGGTCTCCAATTAAATCTGCCGTTTCCAACTTCCCGACAACTTGTCGGGAAGTTAAATCAGTCCTTGCTCCCTGCCTTTTCAATGCTTCTAACTTCATCTTGTAAGCCGAAGCCCGTTCACTCGGCAGAATATTCTCCCGCTGTAAATTTGAATCTACCATAAAAATAACCGCCGCATCATCGTTCAGTTCCCTCACAATCACCGGTATAGTCTTCTTCCCTGCAAGCTCACAGGCGTGTTTTCTGCGATGTCCCGATAAAATCTCATAGTTTCCATCCCCTGTCGGGCGAGCAATCACCGGCTGAAGCACGCCGTAGTTCCTGATGCTCTCGACCGTTTCCCTCATAGAATCATCATCTCTGACCTGAAACGGATGGTTCGGGAAAGGCTTGAGCTTATCGAGTGGAATGTTGGTAATATACTCGGTCATCAATTCTCCTTTCGAAAAATGGGTATAGAAAAAGGGCAAAACTTTTCCCTGCGGAATAATTTTACCCTTACCTACTGTATTTTGTTTGTGCCAATTCTTTTGTTATGATATGAAAAAAGCGCATAGATTAAAGTTAATCTACACGCCTTATCATGGTGGACCATCTAGGACTCGAACCTAGGACCGACCGGTTATGAGCCGGTTGCTC
>CAZRVL010000162.1:0-3182 GCA_964603455.1 uncultured Lachnospiraceae bacterium | reverse complement strand
AAGATCCGCGGTATGGATATCGCATTCGTTACCACCGCTAACACCGATGAGGAAGCAAGAGAGCTGCTCACACTGATGGGCGCACCCTTCGCTAAATAAGGAGGAGATACAAAAAGATGGCAAAGAAATCCATGATTCTCAAGCAGCAGAAGCCTCAGAAGTTCTCCACCCGCGAATACAACCGCTGCAAGATCTGCGGTCGTCCTCACGCTTACCTGCGTAAGTACGGCATCTGCCGTATCTGCTTCAGAGAGCTTGCTTACAAGGGCGAGATACCGGGCGTAAGAAAGGCTTCTTGGTAATCCCAAGGCACAAGTCCTAACGGACAATCAATTTTCGATATTGATGGATTGCAATGCAATTACATTCAATATAATATAGAATCGCTCCAAGCTTATCGGAAGGAAGCAAAGGTCTTCGGATCCGCGCTTAACCACCGGTTGCACGCCGGTTTTCCGGCAGCAAGAGTTTTGGCGTACTTGCATTAGGAGGATAAAACAATGCAGATTTCTGACGTAATTGCTGATATGCTCACGCGTATCAGAAACGCAAACGATGCTAAGCATCAGACTGTCGATGTTCCTGCTTCAAACATGAAGAAGTCGATCGCCGACATCCTTCTCGCTGAGGGATATATCAAATCCTATCAGGTTATCGAGGATGGCAAGCAGGGCATCATCCGCATCACCCTTAAGTATGGTCAGGGCAAGTCCAAGATCATCAAGGGTCTTCGCCGTGTTTCCAAGCCCGGTCTTCGTATCTACGCATCCTGCGAGGATATGCCGAAGGTCATGAACGGACTCGGAATCGCTATCATTTCTACCTCCAAGGGCATCATGACTGACAAGGCAGCTCGCGCTAACAATGTCGGTGGTGAAGTTCTCGCCTTTGTTTGGTAATTCGGCAGGGAGGAGTTAAAAATGTCAAGAATTGGAAGAAAGCCCATCGCTGTTCCCGCCGGCGTTGATGTAAAGATCGGCGAAGGAAATGTCGTTACCGTTAAGGGTCCCAAGGGTACTCTTACTCAGACATTCAGCGGCAGAATGACAATCGCTCTCGAAGGCGGTGTCATAAATGTAACTCGTCCTACCGACGAGAAGGAAGATCGTGCTATCCATGGTCTTACCCGTACTCTTATCAGCAATATGATAGAGGGCGTTACAAACGGCTACTCGAAGAAGCTTGAGATCAACGGTGTCGGTTACAGAGCTCAGAAGCAGGGCAAGACCCTCGTTCTGAACCTCGGTCATTCGCACAACATCACCTTCGACGAGTTTGACGATATCAAGTTCGACGTTCCGTCTCAGACCGAGATCATCGTATCCGGTATCAACAAGCAGACTGTCGGTGAGATCGCGGCTCAGATCCGCGAAAAGAGACCGCCTGAACCCTATCTCGGCAAGGGCGTTAAGTATGAAGGCGAGCATATTCGTCGTAAGGCCGGTAAGACCGGTAAATAATGAAAGGAGTGGATCAGCATGGTATCGAGAAAGGACAGTAACGCACAGCGCCTCAAGAGACATAAGAGAGTCAGAGCCAAGATTTCCGGCACTGCCGCTCGTCCGCGTCTTTGCGTATATCGTTCGCTCAACAATATCGAGGCTCAGGTCATCGATGACGTTGCAGGCGTAACTCTTGCATCCGCTTCCTCCCTTGAAAAGGCTTTCGAGGGCAACGGCGGAAACAAGGAAGCAGCTAAGAAGGTCGGCAAGATGGTTGCTGAGCGCGCAGCTGCAAAGGGTATCACCGAGGTCGTTTTTGACCGCGGCGGATACGTTTACCACGGTCGTGTATTGGAGCTTGCAGAAGGTGCAAGAGAAGGCGGACTTAAGTTCTAAGACCGCAAAGTCGGAGCTTTTCCGGCTAAGACCAGTTTATACACGGTTTGAATCTGAGCTAAAGGCTCAAAATCAAATTTATTATTGAGAGGAAAACGGGTCGCGATCTACAGGGTCGCTATAAAAGCCCGTGTGGCAAACAAAATGGCAAAGCAGAATTTTGATCCGGCAACCCTCGATCTTCAGGAGCGCAATGTTGCAATAAAGCGCGTTTCTAAGACTGTTAAGGGTGGTCGTGTCATGAGATTCACCGCACTGATGGTTGTCGGCGACGGCAACGGTCACGTCGGTTACGGTCTCGGCAAGGCTGCCGAGGTTCCGGAAGCAATCCGTAAGGGCATCGAGGATGCTAAGAAGAACATGATCGAGGTCTCCATGAAGGGTACTACCATTCCTCATGAAGTCATCGGCGAGTTCGGCGCAGGCCGCGTTCTCATGAAGCCGGCTGCACCCGGTACCGGTGTTATCGCCGGCGGCGCAGTTCGTGCGGTTATCGAGTTGGCTGGTATCAAGAATATCAGAACAAAGTGCCTTCGCTCCAACAATCCCGTAAACGTCATCAAGGCTACGTTCGAGGGACTGAAGACGCTTCGCAATGCTGAGGAAGTCGCTGCAATGCGCGGAATCAGCAAGGAAGACGTTACGAAATAAGGAGGCTTTATAAGATGGCAAACGTAAAGGTAACACTTGTAAAGAGCCTTATCGGCGCAAAGCCAAACATGAAGGCTACCGCTGCTTCCCTCGGCCTCAAGAAGGTCGGCGACAGCATTATTCACGCTGATGACGCGGTTCTCGGCGGCAAGGTTAAGGTTATTTCTCACCTTGTAAAGAAAGAAAACGTCTGATTAAAGGCAATTAAAATTCAGTATAAGGAGGAAAAACCTAATGAAGCTCCATGAACTTTCTCCGGCTGCCGGCTCTACTACTCCCGCATGGCGTAAGGGTAGAGGTGCAGGTTCCGGTAACGGTAAGACCGCAGGCAAGGGTCACAAGGGACAGAACGCTCGCTCCGGCGGCGGTGTCAGACCCGGTTTCGAGGGCGGACAGAGTCCGCTCTACAGAAAACTTCCTAAGAGAGGCTTCCATAATAAGTTCGGCACTGAGTACGCTATAATCAACGTATCCAAGCTGAACGTATTTGAAGACGGCGAGACCGTAAACCTCGCTTCTCTCATGGAAAAGGGCATTATTCGTAAAGCAAACGACGGACTCAAAGTGTTAGGCAACGGCGAAATCACAAAGAAGCTGACCGTTGAAGCATCAGTCTTTTCGGCAACTGCGAAGGAAAAGATCGAAGCAGCGGGCGGAAAGACTGAGGTGATCTGACTTGTTCAAGACACTTCG
>CAZRVL010000161.1:0-3185 GCA_964603455.1 uncultured Lachnospiraceae bacterium | reverse complement strand
ACGTATAATATTATACCACATTTCGAAGCATTTGTCAAGGGGTTTTTCAAAAAAAATTATACTTTTTTTCAAAAAAATTCTGCTGGAAAAAATTGTCTGAATCTATTGATTTTTTTCGAATTGTGTGATATAATATAACCGAAAAGTTTAGTACAGCTAAACGTTAGGGGGTATTATAGAAATGTCTGTTGAACAAAACGAGAATCAAGCCGGGAAGCGTTACTACTGGATGAAGCTGCGCGACAATTTCTTCGGCGAGCTGACGACTATCGCGATGAGGAAGTTGCCTGACGGGGATGCGATATGCCTTGTTTATTTAAAGCTGATGCTGCACGCGATAAAGAGTGACGGACAGATACACTACGAGGGGATATTCGAATCGCTCGAAGCCGAGCTTTCTGCGATGCTCGGAGAGGACGAGGAGATAGTACGGCGGTGTATCGAGGCTATGGTGAAGTTCGGGCTTGCGGTACGCGAGGGGGACGATCTGTTCATTGTGGCAATAGACAAGCTGGTCGGTTCGGAGAGCAGTTCGGCGAAGCGTATGCGTGAATCGCGTGCCAGAAAGGCGGCGAGCGAACAATGTGCAAAGGGGACTGCACAATGTGACGCTGATGTATGCGAATGTGACACAGAGATAGAGAAAAGAGAAGAGAAAGATATAGATACAGAGGTAAGAGAGAAGAGTGAGAGTGGCACGAAGAATTCTTCGCGTTTCACGCCGCCCACGCTCGAAGAGGTCAAGGCGTACTGTGAGGAGCGAAAGAACAATATAGATCCTGTTCGGTGGCTCGATTACTACACGACGAACGGATTCATGGTCGGGAAGGTACACATGAAGGATTGGCGAGCTTCGGTGCGTTTATGGGAGCGGAGCGAAGGAGAAAAGCCGAAGGCTGAGGTCATTGATTATTCGTCACCTGGCGGATATGCCGGCTGTGCTTGGTAAGGAGGGATATATATGTGCGGAAGCATGACATACGAGGACGGAGCGCGGTTCATACGGCGCGTGATGCTTGAAAATTCTGGTATTGGGAAGCGATACAGAGGTGTAAGTTTAAGTGATTTTGAGCCGAAGGAGGGGCAAGAGGAGGCGCACGCTGCAGCGAAGGCATTTTACGAGGATTACATGAGTGGAAAAAATCGTGGCGAGGGGATGTTATTTGCCGGGAACTGTGGAAGTGGGAAGACGATATTAGCTGCGGCAATTGGGTGTGAGGTTATTGCGAACATCGAGCTTGACGAGGTACGCATAGGGTATGCGGCGATGTTCGGAGAGGATTTCAAGCGTTGCGGAGAGTATCCGGTGAAGTTTGTGAATGCGGTCGATCTACTTGAACGGCTGAGGAATTCATTTGACAAGGGCAATGGGGAGTCGCGAGGAATGCTTGAGGAATACGAAGCTGCGCCGTTACTTATACTTGACGATTTAGGTGCGGAGAAGCCGAGCGGCTGGTCAGGCGAGCGTTTATACGAATTAATAAACTACAGGTACACCGAGTTATTACCGACCATAATAACGACGAACTGTCATGCCGACGAATTACGTTCGCGTTTAGGTGAGCGCATATTTGACCGCATTCGTAGCACTTGCTCCTATCACGCCATTACTTCCGCGGTGAGCCACCGCGGGCATAACGCGGTCGAATGCACGTGAATGAGCCAAAGACTTCACTCGCGCTCACGCTGACCTCTGGTCAGCTCGGCGGTAAGTCGCCTCTCGGCGACAACCGCTCAGAAAAATTTATTAGGATGTTTATTACAGTGCGATAATTGCATATGAAAATAGATGTTATCTTCACACGCGGATGATTCGGCGATTGAAACTGCATATCCTTGTCAGAAATTTGAGCAGAGTTGCAACCACAATCTTAGCTATTCAACGGTAAAATTTTCATCCGTAATCGCTACTCTATACTAACGTTGACCTACCAAACACTTTAACTATGGTAACTTATACCTTGCTTCATGCGGTTGTCGCCGAGTGGCGACTTACCGCCGAGCTGATCGGAGATCAGCGTGAGCGCGAGTGAAGCCTTCGGCTCATTCACGCACATTCGTCCGCGTTATGTCTGCGGCGACACGCCGTCCGCGTTATGCCTATGGTAGCTTCGCCACCGAACTATATCTGTGGCAATTTTCACCTTGCTTCATGCGGTTGTCGCCTAGAGGCGACTTACCGCCGAGCTGACCAGCGGTCAGCGTGAACGCGAGCGAAGCCTGTGGCTCGTCCACACACATCCGTCCGCGTTTGGTCAGCGGCGACACGCCACCTGATGAATTTTTAACTTTTTGTGCTTGAATAGTTTTAATTTTTTTGATATAATATATGGTATGTTATTTTTAATGTAAGGAGAATGTCGATATGCTTAAATACTATTTTGAAGAAAATCATCAAATAATCGAAAACGATTCGCTTCCTGACGCATCCAGTTGGATCTCACTTATCGACCCGGATGACTCAGAACTGCATGAGATCTCCGCCGAATTTAACCTTCCTATGGAAGTCTGCCGGGCGGCTCTTGACCTTGACGAACGCTCGCGTATCGAGATCGAGGACGATTACCGCATGATCCTTATCAATATCCCTACACGAGAGGAAACCTCTGACCGCGAGCTCTACACTACCATCCCTCTCGCTATTATACTTGTAGAAGACCATATCATCACGGTGTGCCAGAAGGATACGCACGTGCTGCGCGGCTTCGCCAACGGAAATAAACGCGATTTTCACCCCGGAAAACGGTCGAGATTCGTTTATCAGATATTGTACTCGGCGGCGCGCCGTTACCTGATATATCTGCGGCTCGTTGAGAAAAAGATCGATGCAGTCGAGGAGGAGTTTTCTAAAAATCAGAAGAACCGCGAGCTTATGGAACTCATGAAGCTGCAAAAGTCGCTTGTCTATTTTTCGACCGGACTCAGATCGAACGAATCTGTGCATGAAAAGCTATGTCGAACAGATGTAATACAGCGATACGAAGAGGATAACGACATACTGGAGGACGCGGTGGTCGAAAATCGGCAGGCTATCGAGATGGCAAAGATCAACACCGAGATCTTGACGAATCTGTCGAATACCTTCGCTTCGGTCATTTCAAATAACCTGAACGTTGCGATGAAAATACTTGCGATAATCACGGCGGTAATGGCGTTCCCGACAATGATATTTTCGGCGTATGGAA
>CAZRVL010000160.1:0-3215 GCA_964603455.1 uncultured Lachnospiraceae bacterium | reverse complement strand
GTCCTCGCAAAGCTTGAATATTTCAATCCCGCCGGAAGCATAAAAGACCGCATCGCAAGGGCTATGATCGAGGATGCCGAGGAAAAGGGCATATTGAAGCCGGGTGCTACGATAATCGAATCGACTTCGGGCAACACCGGCATAGGTCTCGCTTCGATAGCCGCTGCCAAGGGCTATAAGCTCATACTCACCATGCCCGAAACTATGAGTGTCGAGCGCAGAAATCTCCTCAAGGCATATGGCGCACAGCTCGTCCTCACCGAAGGCTCGAAGGGCATGAAGGGCGCGGTCGAAAAGGCTGATCAGCTCGCTTCCGAGATCGAGGGCAGCTTCATCCCCGGTCAGTTCGTGAATCCTGCGAACCCCAAGGCGCACTTCAACACCACGGGTCCTGAGATCTGGCGCGACACCGACGGAAAGGTCGATATATTCGTTGCCGGAATCGGAACGGGCGGAACGATCAGCGGTATCGGCGGATTTTTGAAGTCGAAGAATCCCGACATAAAGATAGTCGGTCTCGAACCGGCAGGCTCGCCATTCCTCACGAAGGGTATCGCAGGTCCTCACAAGCTCCAGGGCATAGGCGCAGGCTTCAAGCCAGACACGCTCGATCAGTCAGTCATCGATGAGATCCTCACGATAGAGAATGAGGACGCATTCGCGGCAGGCAAGGAGATCGCACGTACCGAGGGCTTCCTCGTGGGCATTACTTCGGGTGCGGCACTTCACGCGGCGGCACTTCTCGCAAAGCGTCCCGAAAACGCCGGAAAGACTATAGTTGCGCTCTTCCCAGATACGGGTGACAGATATTTATCGACCCCGATGTTTGCCGACTGACAAAAAAATACCCACCGCTCTTGCGATGGGTAACATATGTTATCTTATATTTCAGCCGAGACGCATACTGCGTTTTCGGCTTTTATTTCGACCTTGCCGAGTCCTGCCGGGAGATAATAGGTATCGCCCTTTGCGAAGGGATAAGCTTCATTATTATATATTATCTCACCGCTTCCCGAGGTGAAGGTCAGCGAAACGAAGCTGTTCGAGACGGTCAGTTCCTTAGTTCCCGAAATATCGTATTTGTGTACAGTGAATTTGTCGCAGGTGGCGAGAAGGTCGGGGGTCAGGTCGGCATTTCCGGAGAATCTCAAAGAGTCTATCTGAGCCGTTGAATAGTTCACGATCACATCGCGTGCCTTTTCGACATGGAGCTCACGCGGCTTTCCGTCCTTTCCGGGGCGGTCATAGTCGTAAACGCGGTAGGTGACGTTCGAGTTCTGCTGTATCTCGCAGATGAGTATGCCTGAGCCGATGGCATGGACGAGTCCCGATGGGATGAAGAACACATCGCCCGAATGCACCTTCACGCGGTGGAGCAGCTTTTCGATGCTTTTGTTTTCCACAGCCTTGTCGAATATTTCCTTTGAATATTCGCCGTTCTCATCGCCGTTAAGTCCGAAGACCAGCTCTGCACCCTCATCGGCTTCAACGATATACCACATTTCGGTCTTGCCGTATTCGCCTTCGTTTTTCAGCGAATATTCGTCAGAGGGGTGTACCTGTATCGAGAGCTTGTCGCGTGCATCGATAAATTTTATCAGCAGAGGGAAACGGTCGCCCGAATAATTTTTCGCGATAAGCTCTTGGGTCAGATATTCTCCGAGCGGCATACCTGCATATTCGCCGTTTTCGATGACGTTCATTCCATCCGGGCGGACGGTCAGCTCCCAGCTTTCAGCGAGCTTTTCGAAGGGAGCGGATTTGTTGTAATCGGTCTTGAGCTTATCACCGCCCCAGATTATCTCCTTGACGGCTGGCTTTAGCTTCAACGGATATAGCTTCATTTTTATATTTCCTTTCAAAGATAAGATTTTTTCGTGAATAAATATTTGTTTTGGGTAAATACTTCATATGCAGTCAAAAAGGCTGCAATGCTTAAAGGAGAAATGATATGGCAAACGAAAAGGCTCGCGCAGACAGTGCGAAAAGCAAGGCACAGGACAAGTCCGAGACAAATTCGAAGGCGACCGACAAGGCTGAGGACAGAGCAGATCAAAAGGCAAAGACACGCCGTGAGGATCCTCAGAGCTTCTGAGTCTTCGTGGAGCTTCGTTAGATACGGAGCTCCTTTACTTTTTTTGTGAAATGAACTGCATCGGAGTTATGCCGGTCTCACGCTTGAAGCAGAGCGAAAAATAGGACGGCTCGGAGAATTTCAGCATTTCGGCAATGCTTTTTATCGGTATGTCCTCGATGAGCATTCGTTTGGCGGCTTCGATACGGAGGATTCCGAGATATTTCATTGGTGTGCAGCCGTATTTTTCCTTGAAGACACGTATGACCGTGGCTTCGTGCATATGCATTGCTTCGGCGAGCATACCGAGCGTTACATCGTCACATATATGAAGTTCGAGATAGTCGTATATCCGCTGTGCATCGGAGCGCAGTTCACGGCTTTTTGCGGTCGAGTCCTTGATTATCGAGAGAATATTGGTCGTATTTACCGAGCTTTTCCGGAATATCTCGCTTAGCTCTGACACATCGCCTGACGCGAAAAGCTCACATATACCGCGAAGATCCTCGAATATCCGTCTGTCGGCAGAGCGTATAACAGTCACGGGAGAGATGACTCCATATATGTCGAACAGGCGGTCAACGAGACTTCCGCGGATATTCATCCAGATCTTAGAGAAGGGCTTTTCGGCATCGGGATAGTAGTGACCCGTGAAGCCCGAACGCAGCAGATATGCGTCTCCCTCGCGGACGGTTGTGGTCGAGCTGTCCGAATCGATATATCCGACACCTGATATGACATATTCTATTGTATATATCGCGCTCCTGAAGCGGTAGACCGCATATTCGGGATTCGGCGCGGTGTATCCGCACATATTGACCTCGAAAAAGCTGTCGGGATGGTTCGCGTTGAATATCTTTTCGCCCTGAGTATTCGTAATGTAGTTCATATCTCCTCCTTGGCGGAAATTTAAATCCATTATATATTATACACCCGTTTTATCCGTCTGTCAAGTAAAAAGTTAATATTATTTGTATTGACAATGTTGCGGCGATATGGTATACTTAAGGTATAACGAAAATACTATTCGAAGCCTACTGTGTTGGTAGGCAAAATAGGAGAAAGAAAATGGAACTAAAAAATCTTCACGGGCGAAAGGCGCGAATGCTCCTTGTTTACCCTGACTATACCGATCGTGACT
>CAZRVL010000159.1:0-3334 GCA_964603455.1 uncultured Lachnospiraceae bacterium | reverse complement strand
CTTGATTTTCAAGGGTTTTTTCTATTTGTGTTGCAACTCGTGTTGCATAATTCCGTGAAGTAGTTGCATGTTGAATACTGGCTGAGTAATGGCGCAGATCGTGGAAGCGAAAATGCGGTAGGTCGGCACGCTTTACGATGTCTACAAAACGATTGGTGATCTTACTGGGGCATAGCTCTGTTATGGATCCGGAGATTCCTTTCCATTTTTCTGCGACAAAATCAGGATAATCAATGTAACGATCACCAGCATATGACTTAGGCTGTTTTATGATCCAGTTGTTATTTTCATCAAGAACCATGTTGCGGTGCACATGAACAATGGTGCCGGTAATGCTGTCAGTGTTGAGCGCGCAGATTTCACCACGGCGCATGGGACCGAACGCAGCAAGCAGAACAGGAAGCTCCATGTCAGTTCCTCTTATTTCCTGCATCAGGCGCTGGATATCGCTGTCAGTTGGGACGTACAGATCAGGGCGTATTTTCTTTGGAAGATCTGTTTTCAGCACAAAATCCGGACGATATGTATTTAAAACTGCAGATATCAACCCGTGACAGTTTCTCACTGTTTTCGGGGCATGAGAGAGGGCTTCCTGATTGATCGCAGACTGAATCATTTCTTGGGTGAGCGAGTAAACCGGGATATCCATGATAGACTGCAGACTTCGATTGCGGATTCCTTTGTATTCTCGAATCGTGGCCGGTGATAATACTTGGGTGCGGCGCTCGATATAATCGTTGAGTGCTGCACGGAAAGTCATATTGTTGCTTTTGGGGATAAATTTTTCTTTTTCCGCCGCCCATGTAGCAGCTTCTTTTTCACACTTTCTTTTGCCTTTTGGGCTGGGATCATCACAGGAAAAAGATTTGTAGATTCGTTTTTGTTTGATACTTCCATCTGGCTGCAGTATCTCTTCAGTGTGAGAATATACCTGGCAGCGCCAGGAACCAGAAGCTAATTTCTTTGCAGTTGCCATAAAATTTCCTCCTTTAAGGTATAAAAAATACACCTGTACAGGTGCTGGAGGATTGTGGTATAATCTTCTTGTTGAGGGATGATTATTCACAATCCTCTGATTGTGTACAGTTATCTATGTAAAGCCGTTCCTGTTGGCGCAGGGGCGGTTTTTTATTTTTGAATAGATGCATTAAAAATATATATTTTAGACGATAAACAATTGAAGTTTACATCTTCATTTACTTCAAAGTTTCCAGCATTATCAGTTAAAACAGTAACAAAAATATTGTTTGCAGGAACTAAGGGAGTATAGCCAGGCATTTCACCTAAAAAAGATAACTTGATTGAAGAATTAGGTTGAGCGTTCCCTTTAATTTTTATTCTATATTTGTAAGGGTAGTAAAATGTTGTGCTATTAAGCTTTTGGGAATAATCATTATAAGGAATATAACCAATATACGAAGCAGAGAATGAATTGATTGTAATTCCATTTATTTTTGCTATTTGATTCGGAAAACAAATAGGATCAGGAATTTTGACAGTAACTTTACATGAGAGTATAATACCGTTAACATTGGCGGAAATAATACATGTACCAACTTCATTTGCTATTATTTTTCCTTTACAGGTTACATCGGCAATATCGTCATTGCTAGATTCCCATTGAATATTTCCTGTATATCCCTTGATTTTTAAAGATTTTCGTTGATTAGGTCTTAAAATTAAGGTTGTATCGGACAAAGATGGATTGATAACAGTTACAGTACATTTATATGATTTTTTGCCGATTTTTGCTGTCACAGTAGCTTTTCCAATCTTTTTGGCAACGATTTTTCCTTTGGAAGAGACTG
Organism: uncultured Lachnospiraceae bacterium; assembly: GCA_964603455.1. GTDB lineage: Bacteria > Bacillota > Clostridia > Oscillospirales > CAG-272 > Flemingiibacterium. Next base: position 1,526 of record CAZRVL010000159.1, on the reverse strand, counting down.
AAACAACGGATTTTTTATTACTAGACCATTTGGCTTTCTTTTTTGTACCAGTAATTTTGAGAGTAGAAGATTGACCTTTGAGCAATGTGATGGATTTTTTGTTCAGTTTAACGGCAGCTTCGACGTGAGAAATCTGACCAGGGATTTGAATAATATTGGGACTGACAAAAACAAGTGATAATACCAGGATAAATGAAAACAATAATTGTTTCAGTAATTTCATATTATACAAAGACCTCCTTTGATAGATTTTGAATCAATTTTTATTTATAAGATTACTAAGAGCTACAGAAAATTCTCTAGTTACATATCTACAAATTCCATTACCACCAGATTTGGATAGAAATATATAAGATAATGATCGAGTGCCTTGCAGACACCATATTTGTTTCTGTATGCCTCCAGTGCCTCAGAGAGAAAAGTTTCGGTGACGCCAAGAAACTCAGCCATCTCATAACAGGTCCTGCAGCCATGCTTCCAAGCATTGATAATCCCGATTAACCCGATAAGCCGATCGTATGCCCAGAACCTTGCATGAAGTTCCTGTTTGCGGTTTGACACAGAATCTTGCACTATGATCTTGCCGGAAGATGTGTAATGATGACCGAGTTCTTCAGCAAGCACACAGGATTTTTCCGTATGTGTATCAATAGTTTTACGGATTGCGATATGCCTTCCTTTGATTAAACCATCATGACCATGTAGCGCTCTTTCCTGTACGAGCAGATTGGCATGATCAGCAGCAGTCAATAATTTTTCGTAAGTCAAATAACCACGTCCTTAAATGATTCTATGAAAGAAATATTAAGCAGCTTGCGTATAATCAACAATGGCAATCTCAGTAAGAAATCCTTTGAGTTTATGAATAATTTCTTCGATTTTTTCGAGTGTATCACCACTTAAATATTCTTCGCCGCACTGAGTGCATTTTTTACAGGGAACATTTTTGATGATGATGTAGCAGCCGTTGTAATCAGTCATATAAGTTGTTTGGGAAAGCTCGGTGCTGCCTTTACAATAAAAACATGTCATGATAGATTCTCCTTTCTTGTCTTGAGATCAGATTCCCATTTATTAGGATCTGGGAAATATGCAGTTATCAGAAACAGATCAGATTCATGATGTCCAATGACTACATGAAGAAATTTATTTTCTACGCTTAGTCCTAGAACTAAACAACTTGGATAGGGATAATCATCGGGGTATTGTTCGATAATTTCGCCGTTTGAAATGCAAGATATAATATCTTTTATGAGTATGCCGCGTTGTTCTAATCTCTTAGCTGCGTGCAATGTGATTTGTATATTTTTTGGTGTACATAGTTTACGCAATTCTATAATATCTAATGCCATCTTATTCCTCCCAACCATCATCATCCATAAGATCCAGATCATGCTGAATATCTTCAGCTGTTACTTTGATGTCTGTACGAGCATGAGCAGCGAGAAGTTCTTGCTCCATCTTTTGAGTATCAAGAAGTTTTTTTGAATACGAGAGAACCCTAGAACGATTAGAAACCGACAATT
>CAZRVL010000158.1:0-3404 GCA_964603455.1 uncultured Lachnospiraceae bacterium | reverse complement strand
GAAGTGTTTTTTGAAGGTGTGGATTATATCAAAGATACCTTTAAGTGCATTTAAAAAGCAATGTTAAAAATGCTATAATGGAACACAAACATTTAGTTTTTAGGTATGGAGAAATATTTTGGAGATACTTAATCTTCCCCTTTCATCGCTCAAAAGGCAAAGTGAATTTTACATCATCGATATTCGTGGCACGCAGGCTTTTCGTGCAGGGCATTTGGGCGATTCCTTGCATTTGCAAAGCAAAGAGGAGATTTTAGACTTTGTAAAATCCAATCGCAAAAAGGAGATTCTGCTCGTGTGTTTTAGTAGCACAAAGGCTAGGGCTATGGCACTTGCTTTAAGCAAAGAGGTGAGATTTCGCTCTTTATATACGCATACGCATCTCTATTTTTTGGACTGCGGGATTATGGAGGCGTTTGATAGTGGGCTAGAAGTGTGTAGCGACTTTGTAGATTCTGCAAATTTTATAGAATCTAAAAATATAGAATCTAGCCTAGATTCTACCACACAGGGCGATTTTGCAGAATCTGCCCTTTTAAATCAAGGCGATTTTATGCTAGATTCTACAAAAGTTAGCGATTCTGTGCTGGATTCTACCCTCTTAAAAAGCGACTATACTTCTAGCCCCCCCCCATTATACGCAAACTACACGATATAACTTCGCTTTCTAAAGCACCGCATAGCTCACAAGGCAATCCGCACAAATCGCACATTTCCCAAAGTGCAGATGCTAAAAATAGCCATTTCATCACCCAAACTATTAACGATTTAAGGCGAAGGTATTTAGAGTCAAAAAAGGCGTGGGTGGTTACTTTCAGCGGAGGCAAGGATAGCACTTGCGTCTTGCAGCTTGTGTATGAAATGCTCTTCTTTTTGCCAAAGCATTTACGCCGTCCTACCTTTGCCATAGCTTCAAATACCCTTGTAGAAGCCCCGCACATTGATAGATTTTTACATTCCGTGATAGATTCTATAAATACACACGCAAGGGCAAATGATGTCCCTTTTGAGATTTTTTTAGTCTCTCCAAGTCTAAAAGATGATTTTTGGGTAAATCTAATCGGCAAAGGCTATCCAAGCCCAACAAGGACTTTTCGTTGGTGCACAGAAAGGCTTAAAATCAATCCAGCAAAGGCAAAAGTCGCTCAAATCGTTGCCGAATTTGGCTCTTGCCTTTTGCTTTTAGGCTCACGCAAAACAGAATCTGCAAATCGCAAGAAATCCATAGAAAAGAGGATTTTAAACGAAGATGGATATTCCTTGCATAATGATTATCCTAATGCTATGACTTTTTCACCCATAAGCGAGTGGAGCGTTGATGAGGTATGGGCTTATCTCATCTCTCATAAGCCCTTGTGGGATAAAGACCATAGCGAATTGTTTTCTTTGTATGCAAAGGCAAGTGGCGAGGAATGCCAATTTATCACGGATTTAAGTCAAAAAACCTGCGGAGGAAGTCGCTTTGGATGTTGGGTTTGCACGGTAGTTAATGAAGATAAATCAATGCAAGGCTTTATAGAATCTGGGGCAAAAAATCTAAAACCGCTCAATGAATTTCGTAATTTTATCAAGCAGTTGCGTGAAGATTCTAGTGCGAGAAGTGATTATAGGCGAGATGGTAGGGCGGTTTATAAGGTGGGAGGATTGGGACCATTTTTAAGCCAAGTGAGAGTGAAGATTTTTGAAAGACTTTTAAGAGTGGAGGCTGAATTTAGCACAAATGGTGGAGAAAATTTAATTAGCGATAGCCAAATTTTAGCCATTCAAAAAGAGTGGGATAAGGACTTTGACTTTGATAAAACAGCACTGCGATTAGCTAAAAAATTTAATCGATTAAAGGAGATAAAAATGAAAAAGCACGAAGTTTTGCATAGTGAGATTTTAGAGGAAGTGGCAAATGAAAAGATAAATGCTAATGAGTTGGAGCAGTTTATAGCCTCGTGTGCAGATATTTACAAGACTACGGGATTAAGAGGGCGGGGCAATGCTGCTTCAAAAATCAAAGAAGAAATTAAAAAATTACTTGATGATAAAACCAGCAAGCAGGAGGGCTAAATGTTTATACAAAAAATCATTATTTGTAATATGTTTGCTTATTATGGCAGAGTGGAAGTGGAGTTTAAAAAGCAAGAAAATAAAAATCTTTACTGCATTTATGGCAATAATGGCTATGGCAAAACAAGCTTCATACAATGTGCGAAAATCCTATTTTTAGGCATTGGTTTGCTTGATGATGACAAGATTGTGCCACAAATAAAGTCATTTGCTAAAAATTTAAATCTAACAACAAGGCAATTTATCAAAGGCGATGGCATAAATTGGCGTGGAATCTTAAATGAGAGTGCTTATAAGGAGGATAAAGAGGATTTTTATATAGAATTTAGCGGGATTTATGATGATAAAAATTTCTGCATAAGGCGAAGTTTTAAGAAAAATGACAGCGATTTTAGTGAAATACTTGAATTTACACTAGATAAAGAAAATTATAAAAACCAACAAGCACAAGAAATGCTAAATAAGATAATGTCACCAAATTTAGTGGAATTTTTCTTTTTTGACGGAGAACAAATTGAGAGCATTAGTAATAATTTACGCACGGAATTTAGGGATAAAATCGAAGAAATTTTAGGTATAAAGAGTTTAGGCACTGCTATAAATGCTATTGAATCTTACCAAAAAGAGTTAAAAGACAATGAAAATAAAAATAAGGAGGAGGCACATCGATTAAGCCAATTGCGAGGCGAAATAGAAAGCATTCAAAACGATATAAATTTTAAAGAATCTAAAATAAAAGAATGTGAGAGCGAAATGGAATCTCAAGATTCTAAAACAAAACAACTTCAAAGGCAGATTGATAAATTAGGAGCAGATTCTAGCGAGGAAAGGGCGAATTTAATACAAGAAAAAGACGAGCTAGATAAGAATTTGCAATCTTATAAAACTAGCTTTAAAGAGAGCATTAAGGCTGTGATTTTTGCTAATAACGCCTCCTTAATCCAAGAGCTAGAAAATGAGCTTAAAGATTTAGAAACAAAGCAATCTCAAAATGATATACAAAGCTATAAAAAACTCCTGCCAGAGTTAAAGAAAATCGCCAATGATGAGCTAAAAAGCCTAGAAATTGATGAGGAATATAGTGCTATTTTTGAAAGCGTTTTAGAGGCATTGCCACAAAAGCTAGAATCTAAAATTTTTAAAGATTCTTTTATCACTTCTGCTATGCTATTACCTTTAAAGCAGAGTTTAGCAAGGTGGGAAAGAACAACATTAGCAAATGATATAAGCGAAATTAAAAATATTAAGGCTAAATTGGAGCAAAATAAAGCCGAACAAGAGGAGCTAAACAGCGATGAATACACCAAAAATAAAATAGCTACTTTATCACAAGAAAGACAAAAGGCAAA
>CAZRVL010000157.1:0-3446 GCA_964603455.1 uncultured Lachnospiraceae bacterium | reverse complement strand
TCCAGACGTTCGAACGTCTCTTATCACGTCTCGCCTTGGAGACTTTCTTCTTCGGCACTGCCATTTCACGACACCTCCTTAACCGTATAACAGATATTATACATCATAATTTACTCTTTTTCAAGTAGTTTTTGTAAAATCGCAAGTCTCGGGTCGATTTCTTTTTTAACACAACCACATTCACCCTCGTTTAGATTTTTTCCGCACTTCGGGCACAATCCTTTGCAATCCTCACTGCAAAGCTCTCTGTATGGAAATTCCATCATGAGTTCTTCTATAAAGGTATTGTCCGGATCGATAGAGCTGTCAACTATTTCAAGATAATCGTCAGCTTCATCCTCGGATGTATTTTCGAGACTGTCCTTGGGGACGAGAGTACGTTCGACATCAACGCTCAGACTGCGCGAAAGAGGTGCAAGACATCTGGCGCATTCCGCATCATAATCGACCGAAGCTGTTGCGCAAAGGCGCATATAGCCTCCCATATTAACGATCTCACCCTTTACTTCGACCTGACTTGTAAAAACTACTCCGTCGATCTCTGTGTCGATCGAATCCATTTCATCTGATCCAGCATTCATAGATTCGCTTATCGGGAAAGTATAATCGAGCGGCATTTTATTAATTTCACCCGCTAAGAGCTTTCTCAAATCAATGCGCATCGAACCACTTCCTTTCACCGCACAATGATCTACATTTTATTATTATATCGCATTCTGAGCGATTTGTCAAGAGTTACAGAAAAATAATATAAATTTGTTCACAATAACGGACGATTTCCGCTCGTTTTACATCGATCTTCTGCCTTCAAGCGCACGCATAAGCGTGACCTCATCGGCATATTCAAGCTCACCACCGACCGGGATGCCGTAAGCCAACCGCGACACATTTATACCAAGCGGCTTTATCAGCTTTGTAAGATACATTGCCGTAGCCTCACCTTCGACTGTCGGATTAGTAGCGATTATGATCTCCTTGACCTCATCACTGTTGAGTCTTGCAAGCAGCTCCGGTATCTTAAGCTTGTCAGGTCCGATACCGTTCAATGGAGATATTGCTCCGTGAAGCACATGATACACACCGTTGTATTCACGGACACGTTCGAGCGACATTATTGCCTTTGCATCCTCAACGACACATATGACTGATCTGTCGCGGTCAGCGTCCGCACATATCGGACAGAACTCACCGTCCGAAATATTTTGGCATATCCGGCATGATTTGACTTGCTCCTTTGCGCCTCTTACCGCATCTGCGAATGCAAAAGCATCTTCATCGCTAAAATCAAGCAGAGCGAACGCAAGACGAACTGCAGTCTTTTGACCTATTCCGGGAAGCTTTCTGAACTGTTCTATGAGCTTTTCGAGCGGAAGGATATATTCCGCCATTATCCGCCTTACCTATCTTTTAGAAGAGACCGGGGACGTTAATATCGCCGGTGATCTTCTGCATTTCAGCAGCATTGGTCTCCTCGACCTGCTTTATAGCCTGGTTGACTGCTGCCACCAAGGTATCAGACAGCGACTCAATATCATCAGGATCGACTATTTCAGGCTTAAGGTCGATAGAAAGTATCTCCTTCTTGCCGTTGATCTTCACAGCAACTGCGCCGCCACCGACCTGAACGTCATATTCGCGCTCATCGAGATCGGCCTGAAGAGCCTCCATATCTGCCTGCATCTTCTGAGCCTGCTTTATCATTTGGTTCATATTGGACGGTCCGCCGCCCATGCCCTTAGGTAAACGTGCTTTCATTTTAGTATTCCTTCCTTGATACGAAATATTTATTGTTCGACTCCGGCATTTTCACTAAGCTCCTTAAGTGCATCCTCGCCGTCGTTCTTTTTTTCAGGAACATATTCCAATTTTACGGATAACGAATCCAAGCTGCCATTCTCGAATGTATTCAAAACCTCAAGAAGCGTATTGAACATTGTCTGTATTATCTTCAACGCCATTGAATTGTTTGTCCGTATATGAATGAATTTGTCCGTATTTACCGTAAAGCCCTTTGCCGAATTTCGCATAAAGCTGCCGAGCATTTGATCCCGCGCAGTACATTTTTCAACGAAATCAGCCCAATACGGAAGCTGACGGTATTCTTTTTTGGTAGATTGCAGTTCAGGTGCATCATTCGTCACATCAATATCCTCACGACTATGCACAGATTCTGTGCGCACATCGCTCGGTGCAGCAGACGAAATATTGACCACACCCGATTTTAATTTATCTTCAAGTGCTGATATACGTGCAAGCAACGCATCGTTGGAATTGTGGAATCGCTCATCGCACATTCTGATAAGCGTCATTTCGGCAACAAGGCGCTTCGATGACGCACGACGCATTACATCGAGCGAATCATCCAGGAGTTTTGCATGGCAGACAAGTGTCTCAGCCGAGAATCTGCCTGCGACATCGACCAATTCAGCATACTGCTTTTCCGAAAGGTCAAGATACTCACGTGCATTTTTAGTCGTTCTGACAACGAGCATATCGCGATAAAAAGAGATTATATCCTGCCAAAATACAGCAATATCGCGGCTCGACATGAACGTCTTCGCTATTTCATCGAATATGCAGTCGTAATCGCGGTCACACACCGCATTTAACAGCCTAATGACCGAATCACGCCCACCCGTCCCGGCAACCGCCTCGACAAGCTCTATGCTCACAGGACGATTTTCACCCGAACACAGCTCAAGCAACGATATTGCATCGCGCATACCGCCCTGAGCCAAATGAGCCAACATAAACGCCGCTTCATGGTCAAGAGTGATATTTTCCTGTTCTGCGATATATTCGAGTCTTGAAGCTATAACATCGCTACCTATACGCCTGAAATCAAAGCGTTGACAACGCGATAGTATCGTCGCAGGAATCTTCTGTAGCTCAGTTGTGGCAAGTATGAATATAACATGAGGCGGAGGTTCTTCAAGCGTCTTCAAAAGCGCATTGAACGCGCTCGGCGAAAGCATATGCACCTCGTCTATTATATAGACCTTATATTTCAGCTCTGCCGGAAGGTATTCGACTTCATCGCGTATCTGGCGTATATCATCGACTCCGTTATTTGAAGCAGCGTCCATCTCAATAACATCTATACTCACACCGGAAGAAAGCGATTTGCACGCGGCGCATTCACCACATGGGTCTCCGTTTTTCGGATGTTCACAGTTCACCGCTCGTGCCAATATTTTAGCACACGTAGTCTTGCCTGTTCCACGCGAGCCGCAGAAGAGATAAGCATGCGAAGTCTTGCCGGATTCGACCTCATATTTTAAGATCGACGTAATATGATCTTGACCGCAGACATCGGCAAAGGTCTGCGGACGCCATTTGCGATATAGTGCCTGATGCAAGCCCTCACCCCTCATAAAACCGACAAGCTATATAATAAGACCATACACCTTTGATTTGAATTGCTCCCATGCGCGTAAACAACGGCA
>CAZRVL010000156.1:421-3447 GCA_964603455.1 uncultured Lachnospiraceae bacterium | reverse complement strand
TAGCTCATGAAGTCCTCACCGAAGGCTTTTATCGTAAAATAAAAACCTACGAAAAACGGCACATATTCTACAATGAATCGCCACGCAACCGCAACGATCCCCACCATACCGCTCGGCAAAAATTGATTGAACAGAAGAACGAATCCGCCTTCTGCAATCCCGGAGCCGCCCGGCGTTGGTGCAAAATAAAGAATCAAGTTCAAAATCATCATGCGTCCCATGACGCTTGCCAAGTCGAAGTCTGCCTCCATCCCCAAAAAGAGAGCAGGGACGACACCATAAAGTGCCAATAAGCTGATACCTGACTCTAAGAAGATAATCAGCACCTTGCGTGGTGCCGATGCCAACAGCCGAATCGCTGCTCGCACATCACGGTAGACCTGAAACAGCATATGTCTGCGTGAACGGTGTATCCGAAAACCCAACCGTTTGAGGACACGCCATAGCCACGGTGTCCGTGTTGCCCATGTCAAGATTAACATAAGCCCTATCAAGCACGCCGCTACACTCAATAGCGTTTTGCCGGACAGCCATGTTAATAGTGCCGTATCGTGATAAAAGATAAAGGGCAAACAGCATAGCAAAAATACAATGGACATTAGCGTTCGCACAATGACGAACACCGTTGCCATTCCGGTCGTGACACCTGCCCGCCGTAAGAACAAGAGCTGTGCCAAGGCACCACCCGTCGCCCCCGGTGTAATGAGAGCTAAGAAATAGTTGCCGAACACAACAGGCATCGTTTGCTTTAATGAAATTTTGCCGTGTGAAATGCCCACCATATGAATCAGCCGCAATCCGTCAAACAACAGACCGACGGCAAGCGATAGGAAGGCAAGTCCGATTGCCCACGGCTTGAACATGGTCAGATTCGCCACCGTATTGATATCGACCGTAAAATAAATAACCCCAATCGAAATCAACAGGACGAATAAGAACAGCCCCAAAAGCCGCTTGTAAAACTTCGTCATAATCAAAACTCTCCAAAAGATAATCGGTTCTATCTGCCGACAGCAGACGACCATTAGCCTACTTGATTATGCATTCACATATTCAGCATGGCTTGCATACGCATTGTGGTTATGAATCGATTCTTGGTTTTCGCAAGTGACCTCGAACCACTGCACACCCTGTATCTTACGCATTGCCAATACGACATCACGCAAAATATCCTCTACGAACTTCGGATTATCATATGCCTCCTCGGTTACGACCTTCTCATCCTGACGCTTGAGAAGCGAATATACCGGCGAGGATGCTTGTGCTTCCATTCGTGTAACAATATCTTCCAACCAAAGCATTTCTTCTAAATCATAGCGTACCTTCACACACATCGTGCCACGTTGGTTATGTGCACCATATGCCGAAATTTCTTTGCTGCATGGACACAGCGATGTATACGGAACTGCCACCTCAAGTACAAAATCAAACTCGTCGCTTTTCGTCAGCGTTGCGACGAAACGACAATCTACATCAAGCAGTCCTTTCATCTTGCTGGCAGGTGCTTCTTTCTCCAAGAAATACTTAAATGCCAAATCAAGATGTGCTTCTTCTGCCTCCAGATGCTCAATCGCATCTGCCAAGATATCCTTCATCTCATGCGACGAAATCGGTTTTTGTCGCCAATGATTCAATATCTCTACGAAGCGACTCATATGTGTACCCTTGCACTCCATCGGCAAGGCAACCGTCATCTGAATCGTCGCCAGAACGGGCTGCATACCACCGTCCTTTTGACGTACCAAAAACGGCAACGCCAATCGACTGATTCCGACTTTTTGAATCGCTATTCCTCGTTTATCAATACTTTTTTGTACATCTTTCAATCCGTTGTCACTCCTACATTACTTGCAATCATTCTCATACGGCACCGGATCTACCAGCCCGGCTTCGCTAAATCCCTTCAAGCGAAGCTTACAGCTGTCACATTCGCCGCACGCCTTCTCACCGCCACGATAGCAACTATGCGATACATGAAGCGGTGCACCGAGTTTGGTCCCCAATTCTACGATTTCTTTTTTCGACAGATTGAGAAGTGGTGTTTCAATCAGAATTTCCTTATGGTCGGCAGCGGTCGCCTTCGTTGCATAGTTCGCCACCTCTTGGAACTTCTCAATGAATGCCGGACGACAATCCGGATATCCCGAATAATCGAGTGCATTCACACCAATCAAAATACGCTCTGCACCGATAGCCTCTGCATAGCTCAGTGCATAGCTCAAGAATATCAAATTGCGGGCAGGTACATACGTAACAGGGATTTCTTCGCTCTCAATGTTGCCATCCGGCACCTCAATCGAAGTATCCGTCAACGCACTGCCACCAATATCATTCATGTTCGTCTCAATTACAATATGACTTGCAACTTGATAGAACGCTGCCACCTTTTTCGCACTTTCCAGCTCAATGCTGTGGCGTTGATGATAGTTAAAACTAATCGGATAGAGTTCGTATCCTGCCTCTTTAGCATATGCCATACAGACAGTCGAATCAAGTCCACCCGACAGTAAGATTACTGCTCTCACCGACATATCTCCTTTATTTTTGCTCTAAAAAAGCCTCTTTGATACGCTCACGTACTCGTTTGAGTGGCGTAGCGGTCTCTTTTGCAATTTTTTTGCAGTCCTCGTATTCCGGCATAATATTCGTTACAACGCCATCTACCGAGGATATTTTTACCTGTGCTGTGCCAAGCTCAGTTGTAACGGCAGCAAATTCGCGTGTTGCAATCTTGCGATTGACAGCATAGTAGCGAATCCCAATCGTTGTCGTTTCAGCAAAGATAATTTGGCTGACTGCATCAAAGTATTCAGCAGCAACCAATACACTAAGCTTAATCGCAGGTCGATTCTTCTTCATAATGATCGGCGTCAAATACGCATCAACCGCTCCTGCGTCGAACAATCTCTCCAGCACATATTCGTAGTTCTGCGGATTCATATCGTCAATATTCGCTTCAATAACCAGCTTCGTATCTGCACCGCTTGGTACCTCTCTCGCACCTTGCCCGACTGCTTCAACCGATT
>CAZRVL010000156.1:0-411 GCA_964603455.1 uncultured Lachnospiraceae bacterium | reverse complement strand
CAGCCTGCCACGAGCCAAGCGTCATACGAAGTACGTTCGGAATCTCTAGATCCCAACCGCCTGCTCCATAGCCTGTCTTATCCGCAACGAATCCCTGCGGCATCGTCTCTGCGAATGTGCCAAAGGTCGATAATATCGCCGCTCCCGTCGGGGTTGCCAGCTCTTTCATAATATCGCCCTTGTAGTGCGGAATATGTAAAAGAAGCTCTGCTGTTGCCGGAGCAGGGATAGGCATTCTGCCATGTGCACAATGAACATAGCCATTACCGATATGCACCTTCGAATAGAATATCTTCTCGATACCCAGCATCTCCATGCAGATGACGTTACCGATGATATCGACAATCGTATCAACTGCACCGACCTCATGGAAGTGAACCTCTTCTATCGTCTTACCATGTACCTTCGCCT
>CAZRVL010000155.1:0-3483 GCA_964603455.1 uncultured Lachnospiraceae bacterium | reverse complement strand
AATCGAAAACAACAATCCGCTTCCCTGCTTTTTTCAAAGCCTCAAGCAGCTGCTCGGGATCGGAATTTCTGACCTCATAAATAGTTTTCCCGTCAAACGAAAGCGTCAATTCGCCGTCAAAGCAAACCGCGCAGGACGGTGAAGCTTCGGTCGCGATTTTTTCGATGATTTCCGAATTTTCGGAACAAATTCTAATTATTTCCAACGTTTTTGTCAAGTTCTCATTTTCGAGTCCGAGCCTTTTTATCAGTCCGGTAAATTCAAGCTCGCGAAAAATCGCAAGCAATTCTTCACGTGCGATCTTGCTCGGTTCAAGCTCATCGAGCGTGAAGCCTATCGGTGCATTTCGGTCGATTTGTGCTAATTTCCGAGAAAGAAATGCCGATTCTCTGCCTGCTGCCAGCTTCGTCCGAACGCCCTTTGCAAGTATTTGAACATTGTCGGTGTTCTCGTCAAATTCGCCGTAAAGCTTGTCAAGCGAACCGAATTGTGAGATCAACTTTATCGCGGTCTTTTCGCCTATTCCCGCGACTCCCGGAATGTTGTCGGACGAATCACCCATCAGAGCCTTTACATCGACGAACTGTTCGGGGGTCACGCCGTAGGTCTCAATAAATTTTCCGCGGTCGAAGGTTATCGTGTCGGAATTTGCCGCGAGCAGGATAGTTGTGTTTTCACTTATCAGCTGAAGCGAGTCGCGGTCACCTGTCAAAATGTATGCCTTCCATTCTCCGGACGAATTGTCAGCCATTCCGGCTATCGTTCCGAGAATATCATCCGCCTCCCAGCCTTCGAGCGTTGTGACCCGAGAACCCAGGTATTCAACGACTTTTTTGGCATACGGGAGCTGCATCGCAAGCTCCTCTGGCATAGGCTTTCGGTTGGCTTTGTACTCTGAATATTCAAGATGTCTGAACGTCGGCGACTTCAGATCAAAGGCTGTAACGACAACATCGGGCTGCAATGCTTCTATGTGTTTGTGGAGAATAGTTACCATTCCGTATATTGCGTTCGTGAAAAGTCCGGTCGCTGTTGTAAGCGGTCGGATGCCGTAAAACGCTCGGTTGAGGATACTGTTTCCATCTATCGCAAGTATTTTTTTCATAAGGGTATGACTCCTAATTTTTGTATTCTAAAATAATTATAGCTTAAATTTTTGCTTTAGTCAACAGGATTTTGAAAATTTGTTCGATTTCGAAATATATTAACTTTTTATTAAAAATACATTCACGCATAAAAAGCGTATATTTAATAATTGTATGATATAATATATGTTATGAAATTCAGGAAAGGCGGTGTGTCGATGCCTCTGACTCCGCAAGCGAACGATTCCGCGCCGGAACTGCACCACAGCAGTAAAACTCCGACTACGAATGAATATTTTGCTTCGGTCGCAAAAAGATTTCGGCTGGCGAAATATATAACTTTTCTATTTTTGATAGTTTTTATATTGTCAACTATCGCTTTCAACCGCAGCGAGATCACTGTTGAAAATCTTCAATATCTGATGAAATTCATCAGCTTTACAAATACAGAAACAACCATTTCCGCACCAAAAATAAATTACGCCTCGGGCGATAACATACGGCTCGAACTTTATTTGGGCGATCTGTGCTACCTTTCGCCGAAGGGCTACTACCTTTACGACTCACGTGGAAACACTATAATGACCGAATCGATCACATATACCGACCCGATACTCAAAGTGAGCGACAAATATTCGCTCTGCTACGACCTCGGCGGCAGCTCATTTTCGGTCTTCAATACATTCTCACAGCTAACCTCAGGCACAACGACATACTCGATAACCGACGGCGACATTTCGGACACCGGAAATTTTGCAATAGCGACCTCGACCCGCGAATACCGCACATCGGTCGAGATATACGACTCGGACTTCAAGCTGATCAGCCGCATTCTGCGTGAAAATTGGCTATCCGATGTCAAACTCAGCTCGAATGGCAAGGAGATCGCGGTCATGACCGTGACGAGCGACGGAAGCGATTTTTCTACATCCATAGACCTCGTGACGATAGGTCACGACACAGTGAGAAAATCGACCTCGCTGAACGGATTCGGCTATTCGCTTTTCTATATGGACGGCGGATTTGCTGTCATTTCGGACGATGGTGTGACCTTTTTGAACCAAGACCTCGAATTTGTCGGCTATTCGAAGCATTCATCTACGCTTGTAATGACCGATTGCTCGGACAAATATCTGACCGCAGTCTACAACAGCGGAATCATCGGAAACAGCTATCGCATGGAAATTTTCGGCGCAGACGGAAAACTCGTTTACGAAGGCGAATTTGACGGAAAGCTCTCGGCTGTAGCACACGATGAATCTGGCGAATACATTTTCATTCTCGCCGGCGAAAGCGTTCTGCGCGTCAACCTCATAGATCGAAAATTCGGAAGCGTTGAGGTCGAATCAGGCGGATTCGATCTGCTGCCGCTCAGCGAAAAGTCATTCCTTCTGGCGATGAACAACTATGCGCTGACCTGCACGCCGGACGACTTCAACGAGCAATATTTTGATTCGGAGGACACCCAATGAGTTTGTTTATAGACATTTTGATAATTATTTCCGCTATCTGGGCGGTCTATTCCGGCATAATGCGCGGATTCGTGCGCTCGATAATGGGCTTCATATCTATCATCCTCGCGATAGTGTCGGCATTCGTATTCACCTCGACAGTTGCCGAGGTCTACAACGAAAAGTTCATCTAGTCAAAAGTCTGCGCACAGGTCGAGACTTCGTTCGATGAGCTTGTGACGGCAGGCGGTCAAAAGCTCGCGCTGTCGAAGATATTCGAAGATAAGCCCGATGCGCTGAAAACGGTCGCCGAACAGTTCGGTATAGAGCTTGACGAGATCGAATCGCATTACAGCGAGATCCGCTCGGACGATGACCGCTCAGACATCAAAAAGCTTGCCGAGATCGTTGCCGAGCCGACCTCAAAGGCGATAAGCAACATTTTGGCAGCGGCTTCGGTGTTTGTCGGCACTCTGATCATATTGAAGCTTGCGACTTGGCTTCTCGATCTGATCTGTCGGCTTCCGATGCTTTCAACGCTCAATTCTCTGCTCGGTTTCGTCTTCGGACTGGCGAGCGCGGCTCTCAGCGCATGGTCGATAGCAAATATCGCAGTCGGTATGATCAATGCGCTCAGCGCGATAAGGCCGGACATTTTTAATTTTTCTGTCATCAGCGGTTCAATAATAGTTAAATTTTTCTACGATTATTCGTTGATATTATTTAAGTAATTTTCCCATGAAGGAGTGAATATACAACATGGAAATGTGTGCAAGATGCCACAAAAGAGTGGCTGTAGTTTATGTTACAAAGATCGAAAACGGTCAGACTGTGACCGAAGGCATTTGCCTTAAATGTGCGAAAGAGCTCGGTATCAAGCCGGTAAACGATATTCTCGACAAGATGGGTGTTTCGCCCGATCAGATCGATGAGATCTCCGAAATGAC
>CAZRVL010000154.1:0-3499 GCA_964603455.1 uncultured Lachnospiraceae bacterium | reverse complement strand
CGGCTCTGCTGCTGGCGCTGATGATGATCTTCAGCGCGCTTGCAGCATCCGCAGACACCCTCAACGTGAACAGCCTGTCCACGGATGAGTGGAACAAACTCGTCAACCAGCAGCAGAAGGAGCTCTACGAAATCAACGAGGGCGACAGCGGCAAGACCATCGCCCCGCCCAAGGATGATCCTCTGCCCTCCAACCCGGACGCGCCCTACCAGAACAAGATCAACGCTTACCTGACCGCCGGCACGGTGAACATGACCACGAGCGACATCGTGTTCCTCACCAGCGCGCAGGCCGGGCAGTGGCAGATTCAGGTCGGCACGCAGTGGGTCAGCCTGACCGGCAAAACCGGCAACACCCTCAGCGTGACCTATGCCATGCTGGCGAACACCAACAGCGTCCACTACGCCGTGCGCCAGGTTTCGGCTGACGGCAAGGAGATCGGTGCGGTGACCTTCAACGTGACGGACGCCGTCCTGCCGGAGCGCCCCGCCGCGCTGTCCACCGAGAGCCGCGCCGCGACGGACACCTACCTCACCCTCCAGAAGGCGAACCTGGGGCGCGCGTCCGGCGATGTCAAGAAGACCTACAACATCGTCATCAACTACGTTTTTGAGGACAACACGATCGTTGCCGACGCCTACACCGCGAACCTGGCGGAAGGGTCTTCTTTCAGCACGAATGTCACGTTCCCGACGGTGCAGGGCTATCTGCCCTACATCGGCGAGAACCAGGAGAACAGCATCGCGCTGAACTACCCCAGCGTCAGCGATGACGTGACCATCGACGTGGTGTACAAGCCCACCAACGTGAACTACACCGTCATCCACTATCAGCAGAACGTGGAGAACGACAACTACACCGAGGTGGCGCGCGAGACCAAGCAGGGGCTGACCAAGTCTCAAGTGCCCGAGGTGGAGAAGACCTACGAGGGCTTCTACAGCTTGGTTTACGAGCGCCCGAACATCGCGGCGGACGGCAGCACGGTCATCGAGGTGTATTACGACCGCTATTACTACCTCATGAACTTCGACATGGACGGCGGCTACGGCACTGACCCGGTGTATGCGCGTTACGGCGCGGACATCGTCACGGTGAACAACCCCACCAAGGCTGGCTACACCTTCCAGGGCTGGGCGGGGACCAAGGGCGGCACGACCGCCGTGACCCTGCCCGAAACCATGCCCGCCGAGAGCAAGACCTACTACGCCATCTGGAAGCCGGACGACACCGCCAAGGTCACCGTGGTCTTCTGGGGCGAAAATGCGGACGACGAGGGGTATAGCTACCTTGCGGACAGCACCAAGGTCATTAACCTGAAGCCCGGCCGCGAGTTCACATGGTCTGAGGAAGAAATGTTGGTGTGTGATAAGGAAGCGCACACCCACACCGACGCTTGCATCGACTGCGGCAAGACCGAGCACACCCACTCAGCTGTGGGCGGAAGCTGTTATACCCTGACCTGTACTATTGATAGCCATACCCATGGCACGGGGTGCTATGCGGGGGTTGGCAACAGGGCGACTGTGACTTGGGGTTTTCCGAATAACCCAAGTCAAGGTCTCGTATACGAGGGGCGTTTAGCTAATTATATCTACATCAATGGCACATGGTACAATTACACCGGCTCTACCGCCAGTGGCAGCATTGCCCCCACCACCTGCGGCAAGCAGGAAAACACCCACACCCACACCAACGATTGCTACACCATCACCTGCACCACCGAGGAGCACAAGCACGACCAGAATTGCTACTCCTGCGGCAAGGAACAGCACACCCACAACAGCGACTGCTATATGCAGGGCGCGGGGCTGGACAATAAGCTGTGGAAGTTTAAGGAGTCGGATACGGTTACAGTTGCTGCCGATGGCTCGACGGTTGTCAACGTCTACTACGACCGCACCGAGTTCACGCTGACCTTTAGAGATGGCAATACTACGGTATATCTGTTGACTGAAAAGTGGGGTGCAGATATTTCGGAACATTGGCCTATCAAGGGGACGAATGGCACGACCTATAACAATGGTGAACGTTGGACTCCCAGCGGCAGTAATACATATACACTAGTATTGGTATACTTGAGCATCATGCCGGCAGAGAGTTTCACACTTACGGTTAGTAGAGTTAATTATGATACATACTACATGCACTATCGTGTTGAAGCACTGCCTGGTGAGACCGGAACAACGTACTATGATGGGAAAACGTTTGTTGAAGCTTTCATGGTTACAGCAAATTACAACTACGTAACCAGGGCGGAAGATTTCTTCGACTTGGAAGGCTTCACACAGTATGGATCTTCCCCAGAGTTCGATGGCTATGGTGAGATTGATATCAACAATGGCGGCGATGTGTACTTCTACTACACCCGCAACAGCTACAAGCTGACCTTCAACGACCAGTACAACGACGTCAGGAGCGAGTCCGTCAAGTACGAGGCGCCGCTGTCCACCTACAAGGACTATGAGCCCGATGTGCCCTCGCAGTACGAGCCCGGTTCGGTGGTCTTCGGCGGCTGGTATCAGAACCCCCAGTGCACCGGCGAGGAGTACAAGCTGGACGCTCACACGATGCCCGCCAACGACATCATCCTCTACGCCAAGTGGGTGCCCGTCACCCGCACGGTCAAGTTCTACCTGACCGAGAGCAGCGCCGAGGTCTATAAGCCCGCCAAGGCGGAAACCGCGGCCATCTTCACCGTCCCACATGGTGATAACATCGCCGAGGAGTACGTCGAGAACCACCTCGAAAAGTCCGCCATGAACGAGGCCAAGCCCAACGGCGACTACACCTTCGTCATGTGGTACTACTACGAGGACGGCGTGAAGAAGCCCTTCGACCCCACCACCCAGATCCGCAAGGACCTGACCCTCTACGGCGAGTGGAGCTCCAACACCCTGAAGAACTACACCGTGCAGTACGTCCTCAAGGACAACCACAGCGTCAAGGTCGCCGATGACCTGACCGGCGCTGGTCTGGCCGGCACGACCAAGACCTTC
Organism: uncultured Lachnospiraceae bacterium; assembly: GCA_964603455.1. Taxonomy (GTDB): domain Bacteria; phylum Bacillota; class Clostridia; order Oscillospirales; family CAG-272; genus Flemingiibacterium. The sequence goes on along the minus strand of CAZRVL010000154.1, from coordinate 503 downwards.
GATGCCAAGGGCGGCACCGACCTGTACGCCGCCTATCAGGAGGGCTATTTCCCCACCGTGCAGAGCCAGTCCCTCCTGCTGGACATCGAGAGCAACAGCCTCGTCGTCACCTTCGAGTATGTGCCCGTGGAGGCTGTGCCCTATACCGTCAAGTACGTCGAGAAGGACACGGGCAACTCCCTCGCGGCTGACAAGGTCGTCAGCAACAACCGCAAGGCTGTCGTCACCGAGACCTTCCTGCCCATCGCCGGCTACATGCCCGACGCTTACCAGAAGCGCCTGGTCGTCACCGCTGACGGTAAGAATGAACTGATTTTCTACTACACCAAGGACACCGAGCACGCCTACTACAAGATCACCCACTACACCCAGAATATCGACGGCGTGACTTGGACGGATTACGCGAGCTCTCAGGCCATCGGCGACATCGGCACGCGGTATACCGCCAGCCCCATGACCATCCCGGGCTACACCTACAACCATATTGAGTATAAGGTGAACGA
>CAZRVL010000153.1:0-3521 GCA_964603455.1 uncultured Lachnospiraceae bacterium | reverse complement strand
TGATAACGGGGATGAAGAATATCGCACGGAACGCTGCACGTCCGACCATCTTCTGATTAAGAAGAACCGCGATAAAGAGCGAGAAGATAACGATCGCAGGTATATCAAATATAAGCTGCTGGATACCGGAAGTAAGCTTCTGGACGAAGCTCGGGTCTACGAAAAGTGCCTCCTGATAGTTCTCCCAGCCGACGAATTCAAGCGTGTAACCGCCGCCCTGACCTATTTTTATCTTGTTGAAGGAATATTTTATAGAGTCGATAACTATCGGAAGATAGATTATGATGAAGCTCAGGACGAACGGGAGGACGAATATCCATCCCGCACGCGCCTTACGCACATCAAGAGAGGCACCGCGCTTGCGCTTTTTGGGTGCGCTGACATTTGTGAGCTTTTCTGCGCTGTTCATTAAAATTAACCTCTCTTTCTTACTTTACTTTGACATAATCGAGTGCACCAACGGTGTAAGTCTTTCCATCGTCTTCAACGGTGATCTCGAAGTTGTTGTAGTTGAGGATGAACGAAGTTCCACCCTCATAAGAGACTTTAACGATACGACCTTCATCGGAGGTGTACTTGGTGTACTGATAGCCCTCAGCTACATCTTCCTCAACGACCTCTTCTTCATCTTCATCGTCATCGTCCTTTTCAGGCTCTATCCATTCCTCGCCGTTTGCAAGAGCCTCAGCCTTGAGACGCTCAAGTTCAGCTGCTTCAAGTCTTTCGGCAAGCTTTTCAGCCTTTTCAGCCTTTTCAGCTGCGAGCTTTTCAGCCTCCTCAGTCTCTACCTTTGCGAGTTCTTCAGCGATCTTGTCTGCTTCGATCTCATCAGCATCCGGAACACGCTCACCGATAAGGAATTCGTGACCGACTATCTTCTTGGTCTGGAGCGGAGCCATGATGTCGTTGAGCTCATTATAGTACTCAACTACGGAATCATACCAAATGTCGAAAGCGACAGAATAGTACTTGTTGAACTCAACGTCTTCCTTAAGAAGCGAAGTGTTCTGCATCGAAAGTGTGAAGTACATATTAGCACCATTTTCGATACACTTAAGGAATTCGTAGCTGGTATCACCTGCCATGTTGATAGCAGTACCGGCAAACTGAACGCTTCCGTGGAGAACCATTCCCATGAAAGGAACAGCTTCACTTGCATTCGAGAAACGGCTGGAGTCGAGTGAAACATTGAGAATGTGATCAGCATACTGGAGCGCATATGCGTTTCCGCCGTCGATCATTACATTCTGATAATCTTCTTCGATTTGAGCGAGAAGATCAGTGGTAAATTCCTTGCTGTCCTCACGGTTGTAAGGATCCTTCTTATCGAAGTCGGAGTTCAGATCAGTACCGAGAGTCGATACCGAGATTCCGACAGGATTGAGCTTGGAATAATAGGTCTTAAAGCTTTCATAGAAATAGCTGTATACCGAAGGAGAAACTGCGAGAGAATAACCTCTCTGGAACGACTGGAGAGTCGAATCGTAGTAACGCTTTGTGGTATAACGGTTATCCATCGTCTTTACGAGATGCTTTCTGAGCGAAACACCATCGAACATCTCAAAGTTTCCGATGTTGGCGAAGTCGAAATCCGGATAAACGCCGATTCCGTTCTGAGATGCGAAGCTCATGAAATCAACGAATCCGTCATCACCGCCGACTTCCTTCTCAAACTTTACCTTGTAAGCAGATGTATCATTCAAACCGCCGTTAGCAAATCCGGTAAGCTTGAAGTTGATGTTGGTGATACCTGCCTCAGCGAGAGAATTGTACATCTCCTTGAGGTCATCAAATGTGGTGAGCGGCTTAAGAACCTCTACAGGGATCGAAAGTATACGCTCAATATCATCGAGACAACCGAACGATTCGATGTAAAGCGGAATGCTGTCGGTAACATCGCTTGCGGTAAGGTCTGTGAGGATTCCCTTATCCTTAAGGTAATCTCTGTAAGCCTTTGCCATACCGACATAGGATGCTTCATAATAATCCTTTATGCCTGCATCTGCTGCATCCTCATCGCTGGTGAGCATGATGTACTTTATGCGGTAGCTTCCGGTGTACTTACGCTCCGAAACGACAGTATAAGTTGCATTCTGCCCGACCGAAATAGCCTCAGCGAGGTTATAAGAGTCCTTAGGACGAGGAGTGAAGGATGCGTAGCATGTGCTGTACTCATGGAGAGTACCACCCGAATAAGTGAAGAGATCCGCAAGTGCGTCACCTTCTTCAATTATTGCGAGGAATCCGTTTGTAGTCTTCTTTACTTCATTGCCATCAGCGTCAACGATGACTCTCTTTTCATAGGTCACTTCGTTGGTATCAGGATCTGTAACTGCCTTTTCAACAGCTACATTCGATTCAACGATACCGTAGACAGGCATTTTCATGGTCTCACGGTGCTGGCTGGTGATCTCCTGATAAGCATAGTCCTGACCATAGAGCTTATCCGAAAGAGTGAGGGGCTTGTTTACAACATCCTGGAATCTGACAAGGTTACCCGAGCCATCCGGGAAGAATGTATAGCCTTCATAATCATTCGAGCCTGCTCCGAAGTAGTTGAGAACGCTTATTGTGCTGAGCTGGAACGAGCTTTCATCGAAACGAATACCGTTTGCAGGAAGTCTTACATCAAGATTTCCGTTGTCATCGAGCGAATATTCGAGCGAAAGTCTGAAAAGCACCGGTGCTTTATCCGTGCCTTCATACTGAGTGATTGCATGGTCTTCTTCGAGAGTTTCATATGTATACTCAGGGCAATACTGCTTGATGTAACCCTCGATCTGGTTAAGCTCACGATCCGAAGCGAACGGGTCGAAGATGTAGATAGCCATTTCCGTGGTTATCGGGAAGGTAGCCTGAAGCTCTTTCTTCGCACGCTCGGTAAGAGTATCATCATAGGGGTCTTTGAGCTGGAAGAATGCTTCCATTTTGGATCTTGCAGAAGTTCCTTCGGGAATGTTCGCGAGGATGAGCTCCTCGAAACGCTCCTTCTTGATCTGCTTAGGAACGAGCTTACGAGTCTCTTCACGACCCATTGTGTATTCAACACGAACGCCGTTCTTGATCTTCTTTACCTTTATCTGACCTCTCTGGCAAGCTTCCGTGAAGCTCTTCGAATAGAGCTCGGAGTTGTTGTCAGTGTACTTGATAATGATCTGGGAAAGAAGCTCTTCCTTTATGGAAGGAGAAGCAGAGGACTGCGAAACATCATAGGGGTTGGAGAAGAGTATCTCACCGGTCTTGTTATTGACATATGCAATCTCACCGGAAACAGGCTCTACATACAGAGCGAAATCGCCCTTTTCGAGAGCTTTGTTCATGGTCGAGAGCTTCTCTTCAGGAGTATTGAATACCTGTGTCAAATAACTGATGGTGGGAGTGCCGGTCTCTTCATCGATACCAGGAACGATCTCTTCACCGTTTTCATCGACGATAGCCGATACCGGTGATGTGAGCATACCGAAGACCATAACAACAGTCAGGAATGCCGATAATAATCTGAATTTTTTCATTTACTATAA
>CAZRVL010000152.1:0-3610 GCA_964603455.1 uncultured Lachnospiraceae bacterium | reverse complement strand
CGTAGGCAGCTTCGCCACTCTAAGCGTAGAATTCGATATGGCAATCAGGATGTTCAGACTACTCTTGATTGTACTGACAGGATTGTTTCACCTCTATGGATTCATCATCGGAATGGCAATTACCATCATAACCTTCGTGCGGACAACATCCTTCGGCGTACCGTATATGTGGCCACTCATCCCGTGGGACAGCAAAGCCATGCGAAGTGTATTCTTCCGACTGCCTATCTCAGCCGATACACATCGCCCATCTGCCCTTCATCCGCAAAAAACCAATCGAACAGAATCATAGAATAGCTCTTCTTGACAGAATACTCCCTTGCCGCGTGGTAAAGGAGTATTTTTTTATGCTAATTAGAAAATAATCAAAAAATCTAAGTTACAGACCTATTTATTGGACAGTTAATAATGTAGAATAAGATTAAAAGAAGGCAGTGAATTAAGATACATAAGATATCCTGCCTAGTTGAGAAGCTGATGAATAACAAAAGGAGTGACAACTTTATGGAACAATATCTAGACTATATCATTCTCTTATGGCAAATCATATGGGCAATAATCGGAATTTTCGGATTCGGTAACATTATCCTAGAAGCTATCTATAGAAAATAGGGGATGGTATAATGATAGGCATGATGTCACGGTTCATGCTGGGAACAGAGCCACTCGGATGGGGTAAGCCTATCTATGAGGGCTATGATTATAATTATAATTTTGATCGTCAATCGCGTATGGAAGAGTCGATGGGCATTGAAGGATTTGTATCATTGGGCATCTTGTTCTACGTTATTTGGCTCTGCATGACTATCTGGGCGAATATCAGCCGAAAAAATAAAGAGAATGAGGAGCTTGCCTCAAGCATAGAAAGGAGGATTCGCTGCATACGTCGTGAGGAAAAAATACGACGTGGAGAGAGCGTACCGGAAGAGACGTATTCTCCAAGCTATAACGATGGCAGTAATGAAACGTCCGGATGCTTACCGTGCATAGCAGCTTGTGTAATCTGGTTTGTGATAGCTATGCTAATATCTCCGGTACATGGTCTTGATGACAAAACGCGTTTAGTACTTGATGGCGGTATCAAACTTGTCTCAGGTCTCATTGTATGTATGGTATACGCGTGCAAATCGAGCATCAAGCGTCATCGCAGATTGGCTGCGATTCGAGAGGATGCCCCCGAGCTGTATGATGTCGCAATACAAGACTTAATCGATATGCGAGAGCAGGTCAAGCGTGAAGCAGCAGAGCTGGAGGAGCGAGAACGGCAAAGCAAAAAAGAACTGGAAGAGCAAGGCATCTTTGTCTATGAGGACAAAAAAACCACGAGGATGATAGAAGATGAATTCGGCTTTTTGGAAGGTGTACACCGTGTCGGCGATGATGGCTTCTATACCACCTATAAGGAGATGCTGCGACGGAAAAAAGAGCGAGCAGACCATGAAGCTCGCGTCAAAAAAGAACTGGGGCATATCAGACGAAATCCGCAGACTATCCAACAGCTCAAGGACGAATTCGGATATGACGTATGGGACAAAAGCAAACGAGATGGCTTCTATACGACCTATAAGGAGCTGCTGGTAAGACGGCAAGAACGAGCAAAAACAGGCGTTGCTCAGATAGCGACAGAGGACGCTATGTCAGTAGATACAATGCAAGATGATATGGCAGAAGCAACGGCTGCGGCAGAGATTGATGGACAAGATGCAGAAGATGTTGTCGCTTGTACAGTAGAATTAGCGGATACAGAGCAGAAGCGACTGTTGGAGATGATGTACCGAGCAGAAGCACAGCATTATCAATATAGCAGTGAGAGCGAATATCTGGACGGCGATACATATCCTGATGGTGATGATATACCGTTCGTCGATACAAGGACAATCCCGATGAGCAGTGCCGAAGATATGACTATACAAGATTCATCAGTAAGCAATCGTGCTGATAGCGGAGAAGATGCGTTGAATCGTCGTCTGGCAGACTATATCCCCGAATATATGAATCCGACAGAAGATGAGCGGATAGAACCCCAACCTAAGAGAACGAAGAACAGGCAGAAAAACCAACGAACATAAACAAGCTGTAACATAAGGAGAAACAGATTATGACAAGCGAACAAGAGACATGGGCATGGCTAATTGGATTATTTATCATAGGGATTTTAATAGGGGATAAAATTGCAAGATATATTCCATTTATTGTATGGTTCATTATGATTACAGGTGGGGCGTACAATATGGTCAAGGAAAGAAAAAAATACAAGCAAAGCAAAGAAGCCCAAAGATTAGATACAATCGGAGCAATAATGAACTTCGTATTTTTCTTCTTTATCTACATTCTGTACTTCCATGTATTGCAATAAATTTTTGACCTCGGTATGCTATGGCGGTCGCGGCAAAGAAGGAATATGAATGAATTTTCGAGAAGTTATCCATAAACCGGCTATGATAAGATGTATGGAATGCGTTGTGGATTACAGCTACTTGCGAAGGCAGGTAGCAGACAAAAAGCCTCTCCAAGATGAAACAAGATACGCATAATGTGATATGACATAAAATAATAGAGGAGGTTTTAGCATGACAAGCGGACAAGAAACATGGGCATGGCTAATAGGACTATTCCTCTTTATGGCACTTACTCCCGATTGGATAGACAGATATATTCCATTTATTGTATGGTTCATTATGATTACAGGTGGCACGTACAATATGTTAAAGAACAGAAAAAAATACAAGCAAAGTGCAGAAAATAAAAGATTAGACACAATCGGAGCAATAATGAGCTTTGCCTTCTTCTTCTTTATCTACATTCTGTATTTCCATATTTTAACCTAAAGACAAGCAGGAAAATGATGATACAATGTCGAATAAAAAATAAATATATAAAATATAATATATAAAATACCCTTAGAGATATAAGAAATACTCTTAATACCTCTAAGGGTATTATTATTATTTGATATATTATTTAGCTTATAACTAGAACCTAAAAGGAATTGTTGTCATTATCTCTAAAAGAATAAATAAAAGATAATCTTATAGAACCTTTTAGAGAATTCTATCAAGAGAACCTAAAAGAATAAAATAAACACAATCCAAAACACATAAATAAATGGACTGTGTCAAAAACCAAATACCACGTGTCAAGAGCAGAAGCAAAGCGACTGCTCTATTTTTTATATCCTAATGTGTCTAATACCAGAGGACACGAAATAACCAGAAAAAGTAAAAAACAAGCTATCATAAATAATATTTATAATACGACCCGTGGACAATTAATTGGCACGCTTACAGAGAAAGATACACGCAACAGCCAGAGGAGGAAAAAACATGACAAACAAAACAACCGAAAAAGTGTCCACCAGAAAGACACAAGAAAAACCACTCAAAATCAAAATCAAAAAACTCCACCCCGACGCTATTATACCAACACACCATAGCCAAGAAGCAGTCGGAGCAGACCTCACCCTCATAAAAGACATCACCCTCACCAACCTCAACACAACATCCCCCACAATCGTAGGACTAGGCATCGCCCTAGAAATCCCCAAAGGCTACCATGCCAAAATCTTCTTAAGAAGCTCCATCGGAGCAAAAACACACATAAGACTAGCCAA
>CAZRVL010000151.1:0-3625 GCA_964603455.1 uncultured Lachnospiraceae bacterium | reverse complement strand
GTGTGTCAGACTCACCTCCGCAGGCGGTATGGGACAGCAAAATGGCTGTCAGAAGTAGGATGGACATTGTGCGCTTTTTCATTTTATCTGCTCCTTTTTAAATAAATTATATCAGTTTTGCCGAACCTTGCATAACCATTATATCACAAAAAACATCACTTGTCATCAAATATATTTCGATATACATCAAATATATTACTTTTTTACGGGAAAATGCACAAAAAAGTCCGCTCGATTTCGAGCGGACTAAATGCTATATAATATTATATAATATATTGAAGGAAATTATTCAATATCAGCGTATGCTTCGAGGATCTCTTCCATAGTAGCTTCCCACTTTGTGATGTTGGTAGCGTAGTGGGATGCGAGGTTCTCGTTCATAGTGTTGCCCTTGCCGAACTCAAAGAGGCAGTTGATGAAGGGACTGAATGCGGTAGAGTAAGCGAAGGTGAAGTCCATCTGTGCGCTGTCTCTGATTATGTTGAGCATTTCCTTGACTTCAGTGTCACGTGCGTACTTGTCCTTAAGAGCAACTTCGTAGTATGCGGGAGTTACGCCCTTGTAGCCGTAGTAGCAGAGCGATTCGCAGACCATAGAGGTGAGTTCGAGGTCAGCAGAGGTCTTCGGAACGAAGAACATCGAGGTGGAGGTACCGATCTGAGTGTGGAAGTTTTCCTGATCCTCATCGCGCTTTGCGTAGGGAACCATACCGAAGTCATCGTCCATATCGCGGAGAGTTTCGGTCGCATAGAGGAAGTTGTTCATGAAGAGCGAGTGGCCGTCTGCGAAGAGCTGTGCGTTTACAGCAGCGATATTCGTTCCGTCTACATTATATACATAATCTTCGTTCTTGAATACTTCGTAGATCTTTGCGCTGAGGTCATAGTCACGCTCTGCAAGCTGTGCGATCTTAAGAACACCGTCATCGCCGGTCTCGACTATCTTGACTTCACAAGCGGTCTGGATAGCACGGGAAGGAACGGTGCAGGAGATGAGTCCGAGAAGGTCGTTTTCGGGAGTGATCTTACCGTCACCGTTGATGTCATCGGAGACCTGAGTGATCATGGTGAGCATGGTGTCGATAGTCCACTTGTTGTCGCGGACGAGCTGATAGGGATCGTCGAGCTGATAGTTTTCGAGGATCTGCTTGTTGAAATATGTTACCGAGAGGTCTTTGTAGAGCGAGAGCGAAGCATCGCCGATGAAGCCGTAGAGCTTGTTGTTGATAGCGAGGGTATCGTTCATGCCCTGAACCCACCACGGATTGTCGAAGTTGACATATTTAAGCTCGTTCGCGTCAACGAAATAGCCTTCGGCAGCGAGGGGAAGGACGATAACGGTAACGCCGCTAACGAGGTCGTATGCGTTGTCCTGAGCCATTATGCTGTTGGTGATGAGACCCTTGAAGGTGTCGCGGTCGTTCCACTGACCCGGCTCGGTGATTATATTGAACTTGATACCGAGAAGGTCTTCGACATCGCGGTTACGGTTATAGACTGCATCGTTTACAACGTCACCGGTCTGCTCTTCGGCATCATATTCATATGATGCGTGTTCGGTGGAGAGGATGGTGAAGGTACGGTTACCGTAGTTCGACTTCGGAACTTCGAGCTTCGGAGAATCATCTTCGACCGGAGCAGTCGTGTCGGAAGGCGCGGTGGTGTCGTTCTGGCTGGTGCCGCCTTCTTCGCCGCAGGCAACGCTCGACAGAAGCATAGCTGCCAGAAGCAGGATGGATAGAGTGCGTTTTTTCATGGTTATATACTCCTTTATTAATATTGTTCACATTTCATATATATATATATATATATATTGCCACAATCATTGAGCCAACTATAATTATACCACAAATCATGCCGCTTGTCAACAAATATATTTTGAATTTTATTGCAAATATTTCGATTTTTCGATTTTTTCATTGATTTTATAACAGTAATAAACGAAGTACGGCAAAATACAGAAAATGCCGGGCAAATTAATATGTTAAAATGTGAAAACAGCCTATTGATTTTTTTTTTGATTTGTGGTATAATATTATCCAATAACTCTTCATGGATGGAGTTATTACCTTCAATATTATAGTTATATATTTTAAAAATTTTAAAGAAAGGAAATCAACCCATGAAAACAGCATTTTCGACATTGGGCTGCCCCGACTTCTCGTGGCAGGATATTTATTCGGTCGCCAAGGACTTCGGCTTCGACGGAATCGAGGTTCGCGGTCTAGGCAACGACATATCCGCTCTCCACGCGCAGCCCTTCACCGACAGCCAGATCGACAGAACGGTCGCAACGCTTGACAGACTCGGACTCGAAATACCTTGTCTCACCTCCGGCTGCTGCCTGAAATTCGCCGACAAATTAGAGTCGGCTAAAGCAGAACTACTCGAATATATCGAGTTGGCGAAGAAGCTAAGTGCGCCTTTCATCCGCGTTCTCGCCGACCTTGAGCCTGCACCTGTCGATGAGATCGATGATGCTTACATGGTTGAAGCTATAAAATCGGTCGCAGCTTACGCAAAGAACACCGGTGTTACTCTCCTCATCGAGACGAACGGCGTTTATTCGGATACTGCAAGATTGAGAAAGGTTCTCGACGCGGTAAATATGCCTCAGGTCGCAGCTCTCTGGGATATGCACCACCCCTACAGATTCGCGAACGAATCTCCCGAGACCACAGTTAAGAATCTCGGCGGCTACATCCGCTACGTACACGTCAAGGATTCGGTCATGGTCACCGGTGCTGACGGCTCGCAGTCGATCAAGTACCGCATGATGGGCTACGGCGATATGCCGATACCCGAAATGCTCAAGGCTCTGCGCTCTATCGGCTATGAGGGCTACATCTCGCTCGAATGGGTCAAGAGATGGGCACCCGATATTGAGGACTGCGGTATAGTGTTCCCTCAGTTCGCTTCCTATATGCGTCAGCACCGTGACGAAGTTAAGCTCGAACTTCAGACGAGCGCACGCGGTGTCGGCAAGTACATTTGGCAGAAGGAACATCTTATCGACTACACCTTCGGCGCATTGCTCGACAAGGTATGCGAGGAATTCCCGGATCAGTACGCATTCCGCTACACTACACTCGATTATACCAGAACATATACCGAATTTCGCGACGATGTTGACAATTTCGCCCGCGCACTCATCGCAATGGGTGTCGGAAAGGGCGATCATGTCGCTATCTGGGCGACCAACGTCCCCGCTTGGTACATCACCTTCTGGGCTACCGTCAAGATCGGTGCGGTTCTCGTCACCGTCAACACTGCGTACAAGATACACGAAGCGCAGTATCTGCTCTCTCAGTCGGATACACACACACTTGTCATGGTAGATTCCTGCAAGGATTCGAACTATGTCGAAATAATCAACGAGATTTGCCCCGAGCTGAAGGATTCGAAGCCGGGTCAGCTCAATTCCGAAAGACTTCCGATGCTCAGAAACGTCATCACGGTCGATTCAAAGCAGCCGGGCTGCTTTACCTGGGACGAGGCAAACGAGCTCGGAAAGCGCATTCCGCTCTCTGTTGTCGAGACGATGGCGAAGTCAGTTCGCAAGGACGATGTTTGCAATATGCAGTACACCTCCGGAACTACCGGCTTCCCGAAGGGCGTTATGCTCA
>CAZRVL010000150.1:0-3650 GCA_964603455.1 uncultured Lachnospiraceae bacterium | reverse complement strand
CGGAGATATCAATCGTATCGGTGTAAGGTTCGCCGAAGTTCGTCGTGATAGTGGAGGTAATCTGACCTGCGTTGGTCGAGCCGTACTTACCGACATCCGACTGTTCGAATCCGGTAATATGCGAATCTTTGAAAGAGGTGCTGGAGCCGTCACCCTTGGTAATGGTGATGATGTCGCCATCCTTCTTGACATTATTGACATAGTTATTCTTGATATTGTTAATCTCGTTATAGTTGTTGGTAATCTGACCACCGATTGTCGTAGGCTGACCGTTAATGATCAATGTACCGCCGGATGCTTCGTTCTTAACCGTAGTGGATACATAGTCAGATATGTCAATCGTACCGGTATATGTCTTTTTCTTACCGGTAGCAGGGTCAATCTCGTTCGATGTGATGGTAGAGGTATAAATGCCGTTGCCATCACCGGTCTGTTCAAAATCTTCGATATGAATATCGGTGAGCTTGGTAGATGTGCCGTCGCCTTTCGTAACAGTGATGATGTCGCCATCTTTGGTTACATTTTTGACATATGTGTTTTCAATCGTATCGATGCGAGTCTTGTTGTTGGCAATATTGGTAATGTTGGTATTGATTAAGCTGGTATTAGCAGTAATCAAAGTGTTGTTGTTGCTGATTGCCTGATTAATCGTCATGCTTTCGTTGTACTTTGCATTGCCGGCATTGTTATAAATCTGATCGCCGACATAAGCACCGATATTCGTTGTGCTGTCGATCGTCGTATCATCGTTGAACGTCAACGTCGTCTTGATGTTGCCGTCATTATCCGACGAGATAGCGATCTTTTTCACATCATCGTTGTGGAGCTTATTATCAGCTAAGACGCGTTTTTCTGATTCGAGAGCAGCCATAGTTGCCGCATAGTCGCGAGCATACGTCTGTTGGAGCTTGTCAATGTTAACATTATACGCACTAGGAAGTTCCATAGCCGGGATGGTAACACCATTAGACAGCGTATCTCCGGAGAAGCTATTGAAGTTGAATACTTCATGTTCTTTTCCATCTTTACCTACAATAACAGTAGAATAGACCTTACCGACACCATCAATGGAATAGATATTAACCTTACCATCATCTTGGGTACCGATTTTGGTAAACAAGCTAGTGTGGTTAGGAGTGCCGTATTTATCGTCAAAATGTGGCGAGAAGTAAGCCCCATCACAGGTTACCGAACTGTGAATGTAAGGCTTTTCCACCGTAGGGTCATACTCGGAGTCTCTGGCGTAAGCAGGATTAGAATCCCCCCCCCCACGTACAAACGCCCGTAAGGATAATACTAAGTGTCAAGGCTTTTGCCAAATTTTTTCTCATATAAATCTCTCCCCTTCATTTATGATGAAAAAATTATTATTATTATTATTATTATTATTATTATTATTATTATTATTCCATCAATCGCCAAAATCCTGCTAAAAAAATGAAAAAAATCATCTCAATAAGAATGTAAAAGCAAACAGTATATTTTGTAAAGATGTAACTACGACCACTACTCCTATGATAAATATAAGGAGATAAATCGTAATACAATAAAAAACTAATCACAACACAGATTTTTTTATTATATTATTTTTTACAGGAAATAATATAATAAAAAAGTTAAAACATCCCAGAACAGCTATTAGTTGCCACATAAGGTGGAAGGAAATGGTTGTTCATATCAATTAGCTTGTTATCGATGAGGATATATGGTAGTTAATGGTGATTGTAAATAAGCATTGTTTTGATAGTTAAATAAGTATTCCAGACACGTCTTTCGCTATTATGATTATCTATTATTCGTGGCAGGAAATAAAATTCCTGTAAGAATTCATGGTAATTTTATAAGAAATAATGGACAAAAAGAGAGGCTGATGAGTGCCTCTCTTGTCATTAGATGAGTACGAAGTCATCGACGCTTTGGTTGGGGGCGGTCATCGGCTTGACGGTCTGGTCTTGGTCGATGTCTGCGATGATGACGGTGACGGTACTATTTGTGCGGGCGGAGGCATACGCGGCGGTGAATTCTTCTTGTGTTGAGGCGGTGTACGCGGCAGCACCGCAGGAGCGGACGAAGCCTGCGAAGTCGAATTCGGGCAAGGTTGTGGCGGAGTAGTGCTTGTCGAAGAAGAGTGTCTGCCACTGGCGAACCATGCCGAGGACGTTGTTCTTGAGGATGATGACGGTATAGGGGAGCTGTTCATGTACGGCGGTCAATAGCTCCATACCGGTCATCTTGAAGCCACCATCGCCGACGATTGTGACGACGGGGCGGGCGGGGTCAGAGGCCTTCGCACCGAGGGCGGCAGGCGTGGCATATCCCATCGTGCCAAGTCCGCCGGAGGTCAGCCAGCGATCACCAGGTTGCAGACGAAGATACTGTGCTGCCCACATCTGATTCTGTCCAACATCGGCAACCCAAGTTGTAGCGGGACGCTTCGTGCGTGAGATTGTCTCCATAATCCAGCGTGGTGATAGTCCTTCTTCTATCGGCTCGTCCGTCTGATTGAGTGTCCACCAGCCTGTCTCCTGCTCAGGTAAGCAGACGAGTCGTTCGTCAATCGCATGGAGGGAGTCGATGATATTGCCACTGATGGGGATGTGTGTATCGACGTTCTTGCCCATCTCGGATGGGTCAGCATCAAGATGAATGATGGTCTTATTCATCGGGTAGATTTCGGGATTACTGGTCGTGCGGTCGCTGAATCGTGTACCGATAGCTAGCAGTACATCTGCTTGAGCGGCAGTCTTATTTGCTGCCTGAGAGCCATGCATTCCGGTTAAGCCAAGGTTAAGATGGTCGTGCGGGAGGGCATCGAGTCCCATGAGTGTTGTGATGATGGGGAGCTGATGCTTCGTGGCAAAACGGCGGACGGCAGCTTGAGCATGGGCGATTTTGACTCCGCCGCCGACCAAGATGGCAGGACGGCGAGCTTCGCTGAGAGCGACAATCGCTGCTTCAATCTGGCTGGGCTCAGCGGTGGGGTAGAGGTCAGACGGTGTATAATCGGTATGGTCAGGCTCGTAGTCGGCAGTGCCAGTCAGGATATCGCGTGGGACATCGATGAGGACGGGACCGGGACGACCACTCCGTGCGATGGCGAATGCACGGTGGATGGTCTTAGCCAGCGTCTTGATATCGCGAACAAGGAAGTTGTGCTTCGTCACAGGCATACTCAGTCCGGTGATGTCAATCTCTTGGAAGGAGTCACGACCAAGTAGAGGAGTCGCGACTTGACCGGTGATAGCGACGAGCGGGATTGAGTCGAGGTAGGCGGTAGCCAGACCGGTGATAAGGTTGGTCGCACCGGGGCCACTCGTCGAGATACAGACACCGACCTTGCCACTGGCACGAGCATAGCCATCTGCTGCGTGAGCGGCATTCTGCTCATGGACGGTGAGAATATGATGAATCGGTGCGTCATATAGGGCATCGTAGAGAGGCATGATAGCACCGCCGGGATAGCCAAACACGGTATCAACATCTTCGGCTAATAGGCAGGCGAGGATAATCTGACTTCCTGTAAGCTGGCTCATAGTAGAGACCTCCTTCTTAGGCTACCGGCTCGATATGTGCCGTGACGACATCGAGCATCTTAGACGACAGTAAGCGGAGCAGCTGCTCGCCTTTTTGGACATCGCAGTCAATCTGAG
>CAZRVL010000149.1:1985-3671 GCA_964603455.1 uncultured Lachnospiraceae bacterium | reverse complement strand
AGGAATTCACTGCGAAAAAGTCCGATTCCTCCGCCGTCGTTTCGCACAACGGCAGACACATCATCCGGTGAGCTGATATTGCAATAAATACGCACCTGCTGACCGTCCTTCGTCTTATTCGCCTTGCCCTTCAGTTCCTGCATCCATGCTTGTTTTTGAGCTTCTGCCTGTTGTTTTTGGGCGAATCGAGTAAGCATCTCCTCATTCGGCTCGATGATAACGCTCCCGGTCGAGCCATCTAGGATTGCCATACAGCCTTCATATGCCATCCAGTCTACGCTACCTGTCTGAATCACCGCCGGTATTCCCATTGTTCGCGACAAAATCGCTGTATGCCCTGCCGCCGCTCCGCCCGCAAGAAGAAAGCCCGCTATCTTCGTTTTATCCATCTGAATCGTCTCTGAGGGTGCCAGATCATCTGCCGCCACAATCACCGTCGTATCAAATACATTCTCCGGTTCTCCCATTCCGTTCAAATGGCGAATAAGCCTCATACCGACATCAGCAATATCTGCTTCTCTTGCCTGCATATACGGGTCGTCCATCGAGCGAAACATCTGCCGAAATTCTTCTGTTGCCTCGTGTACTGCGACATCCAGTGCCAGACCATCTTCTATCTTATCGCGGATGACAGCTTGATAGTCTTCATCGGCTAATAGCATTTGATGCGTCTCAAATAAGAGTGCCGCTTCCTCTCCCGCCTCATCTCTCGCCTTCTCCTGTAATCGTGACAGCTCTTCTTCTGCCTTCTGTCGCATCTCGCAGAAGGTCTGCCACGCCTCCTCTATACTCATCGTCACATTGCACGTCTTGACACTCTTCTCTCGCCGATAGCAACCAATCGGTGCAATCGCAATGCCGTTCGATACGCCTTGCCCCTGTATCGTAATCACAGCCTGTCCCCCTCCACTATAACCGTTCCTCCAAAAACGACTTGATTCTTGCACTGTCTACCTTCTCATTGTCGCCTTCTACCTGAACGGTAATCATATCACCGCATTTGATACCTAATCCCATAAGAGCGATGAGCTTCTTCCCTGCAACAGTCTTATCGCCCTTGGTTATCGTAACAGAGCTTGACAGCTCCTTCATCAGCTTGACAAGCTGACCTGCCGGGCGAGCATGAATACCGGTCGGATCCGTAATCTTATACGTGAACTGCTCCATATTATTCCCCTTTCTTCAAATGCAATATTACACTATCACAATCTACCGTCCCCTCACACATTAGCTGAACGAGTGCATAGTCTTCATGGTTGCAGACGACTATCGGCGTAATAGTTGAGTAGCCCGCCCGCTCAATTGCGTCTCTGTCGAATCGCACCAAGACATCCCCTCTTCTAACACGCTCTCCTGCTGCTACTTCTACGGTGAATCCACTTCCTGATAGCTCCACCGTATTGATACCGATGTGTAAGAGTATCTCTGCTCCGCCATCTGACAATATCGTCAGTGCGTGCTTCGCATCGAATACCGATTCTATAACGCCATCCGTTGGAGCATATAACGTATCGCCTGTCGGGATAATCGCAATGCCTTGTCCCAACAGACCTTGGGCAAATGCCTCATCCGGTACACGACTAAGCGGTATCACAGTCCCTTCCAGCGGTGAGAATATACTCTCCTCATCGGCTACCGCGACTGTACTCGGTACCTCATCCGACTTGCTATTGCTATCTACTACTA
>CAZRVL010000149.1:300-1975 GCA_964603455.1 uncultured Lachnospiraceae bacterium | reverse complement strand
TATCCCGTTCAGATAGTCAACCAAATGCGACTTGATGACCGATACCTGCGGTCCATAGATGATTTGGACTCCACATCCCTTGATGATTACCCCGGATGCACCTGACTGCTTAAGGAGTGCTTCTGATACCTTGCCCGCCTCATGCACTGTCACCCGAAGCCTAGTTGCACAGCAATCGAGATCGGACAAATTCTCCTTCCCGCCAAGACCTTCTACAATAAGAGCTGATACGCTATCCGCTACGCTGTTATCCTTCGCATCTACATCCGCCCTCGTATAGAGCTTCACCTCACCGCCGATTTCTCTGCCGGGTGTCAGATATCCCAGCTTCGTAATCATCAGATAGAATACTGTATAGTAGAGTACGAAGTAAGCGACTCCCACAATGACGACCCATTGCCAATTCGTCTTATCCATCCCTTGCATAATGCCGAACAGCGTCAAGTCTATCAACCCGCCCGAAAACGTCATCCCAACTCCGACATTCAGCATGTGCATCAGCATATAAGATAGTCCCGCCAATACACAATGCACGCCATACAGCACAGGGGCAACGAATAGAAACGTAAATTCCAACGGCTCGGTAATCCCCGTCAGCATTGCCGTAATCGCCGCTGAAATAAGAAGTCCGCCGACTACCTTACGATTCTCTACTCTTGCCGCCCGATACATCGCAAGTGCCGCTCCCGGCAGACCGAATATCATCAGCGGAAACTTACCCGCCATGAACCTTGTCGCCTCTACGGAGAATTGCTCCACATTCTTCGATGCCAGCTCGGCAAAAAATATGTTCTGAGCTCCCTGTACCGCCACACCATCAATCACCGCCGTACCACCGACCGCCGTTTGCCAAAACGGAATATAAAATACGTGATGCAATCCGAACGGAATCAACGCTCTCTCCGTAATGCAGTATATCCAGGTCCCGATATAGCCCGACTGTATGACCAGATTGCCCAGAAGCCCAATCGCATTTTGCACAATCGGCCATAGATAGAACATAACAATTCCCACAATCAGATATACGACTGTTGCAATGATTGGCACGAACCTTGTCCCACTAAAAAACGACAATACCTGTGGCAGCTGAATCTTATAGAATCGATTATGCAGATACGCTACACCAAGCCCTACGATAATCCCGCCGAATACCCCCATCTGAAGCGTCGTGATACCCAGACTCTCTCCCGTTGTATTGGCAGGCATCGCCTCGACTCCGCCCCGAGCCGTAATCATCGCGAATATTGCCGTATTCATTACCAGATAAGCAATCGCACCGGATAAGGCAGCTACATCCTTCTCCTGCTTCGCCATCCCGATAGCAACCCCCATCGCGAATAAGAGTGCCAGGTTGTTGAATACAACACTACCGCTCTGATTCATAATATCAAGTACTGTGTAGATCATACTGCCCTCATAGATAACACTCGTCAAGCGATACGCTTCCAGCATCGTATGATTCGTGAACGAGCTACCGATACCGAGTAGCAGACCTGCTACCGGCAGCAAGGCAATCGGTAGCATGAACGACCTGCCTACACGTTGCAATACGCCAAAGAACGAATCTCCCATCGAATACCTCCTCCCAGCCAATTCAACCTCTGTATGTCCTATCATGCACGAAGTCGCAAGGAAGTATTCTTCTTTTCTCATGGCAAAAGAATTTTGCCCCGAT
>CAZRVL010000149.1:0-290 GCA_964603455.1 uncultured Lachnospiraceae bacterium | reverse complement strand
CCGATAGACAAAAATACCGCAGGATATCTCCTGCGGTATTTGGTGGTCAATTCTGTCGATCTCTGGCTACATTGACAACAATCTGCCGTCCGTCAAAGTCGGAACCATTGAGCGATGCAATCATACTGTCTGCATCGGTATCCGCCACTTCTACGAAGCCAAAGCCTCTGGATCGACCGGTCTCTTTATCCGTAATGATGCGACTGGATAACACAGACCCATGCTCAGCAAACGTCTCTGTCAGCATATCGTCTGTCGTTGCCCAGGGCAAATTCCCGACATAGAGAGTC
>CAZRVL010000148.1:0-3715 GCA_964603455.1 uncultured Lachnospiraceae bacterium | reverse complement strand
CCGAAACGGTGAGAGGCTTCGGATAGCCGAGAGCGTTCATTACAACGTCAAGAGCATAGCATCCGATGTCACCGAGTGCGCCGAGACCTGCGGTCTTGTCCTCGATAAAGGTAGTACCGAAAGGAGTCGGGATACCACGGCGGCGACCACCACCGGTCTGTACGTAGTAGATCTTGCCGAGAACGCCGGACTGAACAACGTTCTTGACCATGATCATGTTAGCATCGAAACGAGGCTGGAAGCCGATAGAAAGAATCTTACCGCTTCTCTTTTCAGCCTTCATGACTTCAACTGCTTCCTCTGTGGTAACAGTGAAGGGCTTTTCGAGCATAACGTTGATGCCTGCATCGAGCGCATGGATAGCGCAAGGAGCGTGCTGACGGTTGTATGTGCAGACAGAGACTGCATCGAGCTTGAGGTTAGCCTGATCTGCGATCATAGCCTCATCGCTCTCATAGCACTTAACATTTTCATAGCCGTGCTTCTTGAAGAAAGCCTCAGCCTTGCCGGGGATAAGATCGCATCCTGCAACGATCTCGACATCGGGCTGCTTCTTATAAGCATCCATGTGAGCATCAGCGATCCAACCTGTACCGATGATACCAATGCGAACCTTCTTGTTCGCGTCAACGGTCTTTACTTCCTGGTTTTCCTCAAACGCATTGAGATTTGCCATTGTAGTTTCCTCCATATGTTTACAATAGATATTTTTCAGAATAAATTGCCTAACCATGTTGTCAAGTCTAATATATCCTTATCTATTATATCACATTTTTTTGATTTTGTATATATGTAATACGACGGTTTTTCAACACTTTTTTTAAAAATTTTGTATATTTTTACCACTGATTAAATATTCTTCATAGCACAGACCTTGAGCACCGCCGCCTGTGTTTTTGAATCAGCAATCTCTCCGTCGATCACCATCTTTTTTAGCTCGGCTGCCGGGATCGACACCAATTCGAGAAATTCATCTTCATCCGGATCGGTCTCACCTAAAGTCAGTCCCTCGGCAAGATACATATGTATCACCTCCGAAAGTATCGCAGGCGAAGTGAGAAGATCACCTATGTGTGTCAATTTTTCACATCTGAAGCCGGTCTCCTCACGCAGCTCGCGAAGTGCCGCTTCACGCGGTTCTTCATCAACGCTGTCAAGCTTTCCCGCAGGTATCTCAAGCGTAACACGGCCTACCGCATAACGGTACTGTCTCACACAAACGATCTCATTCTTGTCGGTCAATGCAACTACTGCAACTGCACCGTTGTGTATGCAGTACTCACGCATACTCTCTCCGCCGTTCGGAAGCCCTATCTTGTCCTTGTAGACATGCAAGACCTTTCCGTCATATATAAGCTCGTGCGATCTTTGAGTCTCCTTGAAATATTCTTCGTTTTTCATAATATTACCATGACTTTAAAAAGTCCCTTTCTATCATTAAAATAATATATTTTATTATAGCACAAATTTCGCAAACTTTCAAGTACTTGAAGAAAAAATATGTTGACATACGGCTCTGAAAGTGCTATAATTTTATTATGGAGGTAATTTATGAAAAAATCGATTATTTATATCGCCGTCACAACACCGTTAGTCTCTGCCGCCGCAATGCTTTTTATCCGTGAACTCAGCTTTTTTTGTAGCTTTATTGACGGAAATACCGGCGAATTGCTCGCGAATGTCTTCGGAGCTTTAAAATCGGCTTCGATGATCCCACCGATAATTCAAACTGTTGTTGTTTTATGCGTATTCGTATTGCTCGGAAAGCTCACAACCTTACGCAAGACCTTCTGTGTCATCGGAATTTTTGTATCGTTCATATCCGCATTGTTCTTTTGCAATATAAATTCGATCCGCTTCGGAGATGTCGTGGTCTCGCTTATCAAAATGATCTCAAACGGTGCATTGGAGGGACTATGAAAAAATTATTCGCTTTAGTTTTAATATCGATATTTTTGTTATCCGGCTGCTCTGATCTAAATGATCAAATAAACTATGTCGGTTCGGATTGGCAGGTCGGCTTTTCGGAAGCGGAAATCGATCCTCCCGAAAATGGGAAAAAATACATCGCCGGCTATAAAAACGGAGTCGAGATAACCGGGATAAACGATCTCCAAAAGGTCAAAGCTGTGTGGCTCGATTGCAAAGGAGACGGAGTTCTGATAATTTCAGTCGATTGTATCGGTCTGACATCCGAGCATATCGGGATAATTCGCCAAAAGCTTGAAAGCTCACTTCCGAAGAACACTTCTATAAATATAGTATCTACACACGATCATGCCGGACTCGATACGATGGGGCTATGGGGTGAGATCGGTATGGATGGAAAAAATCCCGATTTCATGGAAGAACTGATAAGCTGTGCGGTATCGGTCGGAAAAAACGCATTTGAAAACCGATCAAGCGGCAGACTCAGTTATCAATCGATCGAGACCGAAGGTCTTCTGCGTGATTCGCGTGAACCTAACGTGTATGACTCTGCGCTTCGTCAATTCAGGTTCGTATCTGACGATAACAAAACTTTAAGAATAGTTATCTTCTCCGCACACGCCGAATCACTGCGCGGAGCAAACACATTGCTTTCAGCCGATTTTCCGGGTGAACTTGCACGAATAGTCAAAGAAAAGACCGGAGATGACATGATATTTTTAAACGGTGCTATCGGCGGACTGATAATGACTCGCGAATTTACAAATTCCGATAATGGATTCAATGCACTTGAAAATCTTCGTATCACAGGTGAAAAGCTCGCAGAATATCTGCTTTCGATGGATGAAAAAAATGATATTGAAATACAGCCGTCACTGGCTTTCGCAACAAGCAGCTTTAAGGTGCGATTAGACAACACCTTGTTCATTTATTATAAGTTTCTCGGAATACTCGGAACGAACGTGAGCCGCGCCCCATTTTCATCAAAATATTACGTCAAGAGTGAGGTCTCGGTAATTCGTCTTGGTAATAAAACACTTGCTCTTATCCCGGGTGAAATATTTCCTGAGCTGATAAGCGGTACAGGCGATATGACCGATCCGAAACCGCTCTCGAATATACACAGTGAATATTTTGAAGATTCCGAACTTATACCGATAGGACTCGCAAACGATGAGCTTGGATACATAATTCCGCCGAGCGACTATCTTTTAGATGAAAAAACTCCGTATTTCAAAGAAGCTCGTGATGAGTACGGAAATTCGCATTATGAAGAAACTAATTCAGTCGGTATTGAATGTGCAGAAAAAATAGCGGAAGCATTCGAAAATGCACTTAAAAAATTGAAATAAAAAATTCCTGCAGCAAAAGCTGCAGGAATTTTTGTTCGAAGATCGAAACTTAACCAACGATACCCGAACGCTCGATACCACCAACGAGGTGTTTCTGCATGAATACATAGATAACAAGCAGAGGAGCGAGTATCAGCAGACCGCAAGTATTACGGATAGCTGATTCGTAAAGGTTCTGTGCCGCATATGCGGTATCAAGAGACTTAGGAATCGTGATGATGTTAGGCATCAGAACTCTCGAAGCCTTGGTGAAGAAGACTGTAGTATAGAAGTTATCAGTCCACTGCCACGAGAAGGCGAAGAGGAAGATGGTTATCATCATCGGAACGGAAAGCGGAAGAATGATCTGGATGAAGGTGCGGAATGTACCCGAACCGTCGATGTAAGCCGACTCTTCAAGCTCATCCGGAACACCACTGAAGAACTGACGCATC
>CAZRVL010000147.1:0-3823 GCA_964603455.1 uncultured Lachnospiraceae bacterium | reverse complement strand
GCTCGATGGTCTTGGGAATGAACTGCGTATCCTGGTCGGACAGGTTGGGATAGGAACGGGTGGCGCTGATCTCCTTCGTGGTACTGCCGTAGCCGGATACCTCCACTTGTACGGACTCCAGCCGCAGAGTCAGCGTGCCGGTAAAGCCGTCCTCAGTGATGAACTCCTTCTTCTCGGGCAGCACAGACAGCACGGTGGCCATATCCTTGCTCTTACTGGCTACTGACACAGTTTCGGTGTGCAGGCGCTCCTCATATTCAGGAAGTTCCTGTTTGAGCAGGTCGGTCATGGTGTAATGGACTCCGTCCTGTTCGAAGTCACTGCGGGGAATGCCCGCGGGATCGTCCTCCGGACTGAGGTCATAATACTTGCGGAACTCGGTCTTATCATCACTCTGAGCGATATAGCTGGGGTACAAGACCTCTGTCTGCTTCGCACTGAGAAGGGGTTCATCGGGAGCGGCGGCAAAGGCAGAGGTGGACATCGCCATGGTCATGGCGAGTGCCAAAGCGCAAAGGCTGATTTTTCTGGGCTTCATTGGTTTTTCCTCCTCGTTACATATTCATGCTCATCCCCATAGAGGGGGCGGCGGACTGTTCCTGCTGACGCTGCTGGAGCATGGAGAGTTCCTGCTGATAGGCGTTCAGCACGGTCTGATCGAACTCCTGCTTGAACTCCTTGGTGCAGGGAAAGCAGATGTCCTTGTAGCTGTCGCCGGACTTGTAATCAGGCATTGCCACATAAGGACCGTTTTTTCCATCCATGACCCGGATTCCGCGAATGGCGAAGCAGCCGTTCAGGTTTGCGGTGGCGTTGGCCAGCACATTGCCCTGGGTCTTGATGGAGTGGATGCGGACATCCACATGGAGGGGCGGGTACTGCGGTGCGGGGGCTTTGTCCTGCGCGGGGGCAGGAGTGGGGGCTGTGCTCTGTTTCATGATGTTTTCCTCCTTATAATTTTTGAGCGTGCCACTCTTTCGTGCGGCACGCTAACTGCTCATATTCCCAAGGGGTGACTTCCAATGTGACGATGGCTCCGTTTTTCATGATGCCCTCCACCACATAATGCAGCACGAGAGGCAATGTCGGGCGAGGCCACTTCAGTGCGCTGGGCGGCACCAGTCCCTGTCCTGCTACGTAGACCCAGCGGATATCGTTGGGATCGCAGGAACGGAGCTTGAGCCCCTTGAGCCGTTTGGACAGCTTCTTCCCTGTGGGGATGGGGACGATCCGCTCCTTTTCCATAAGGTATCTCAGCCGCAGCATGGTGATGCATTCCCGCTCCGCTTCCACGACTTCCGGCACCCTGCACCACAGGGGGAAGCTCCTGTAGTCTGCGGTCAGAACATCCTCGCCCTCCTTATCATCCGGAAAGAGAGGCTGACAGCGGACAAGTTCCAGTACCCGGACACCGTCCGTCACACCCAGCGTCTTAATGCCGCGGGGCGACATGGTCCGGTACTGTGCCAGAGCCTTGTCCAGACTCAGGAAGTGGCGGATACGCCAGCCAGTCACCCCCTTGGGGTCGTGGCCCAGGCGCATATCATCGATGGTATAGTAAGAAATTTTCATTTGATTACTCCATTGTCATGCCGCCCATAATGGGACTGGCAGTATGTTCCTGCTGTGCAGGTCGAAGCGCGTCCAGTTTACTCTGTGCCCATGCGGGGAGGTACTGTTCGTCCAGAATACCGATGAAATCCTCTCGATTCCATCGGGTATGCTCTCCATCACCAAGGCAGGTGGCGTACACCGCCCTGCCGGAAGCCGTGGGACTGCAGCCAAATCCACTGTTCGCCAGCCATAGCTGATTTTCGGGAGCCCAGCAGGATTCCTTCAGAGTATAGGGACTCATGACCAGTACCTTGCCCTCCAATTCCTCTCCGGTCATGGTGGTACAGTGGGTGCGGTCAAACATCTGGAGCTGCTCCTGCTCCTTTCGGAACAGGTTCACAAACCCATCCAGCACGGCGGAATGGCTCTGCACCGTGAAATCAAGGTTCCGGTCGCTCCGGGGAATGAAGGTGGAGGCAGCCCACTCCTTATTCCGAGGGCTGAATCTCTCATCTTCCTTTTTCTGCTGTAAGGTAGTGGCCAGTACCCACCCCACACGCTTGAAGCCATATTCCTCGATGACGCACTTGGCGCTGGCCTGATCCAAATGCATACCGTCAAAGCCTTTGCGGATAGCTTCCTCGATGGCCTGCTTGCAGAGGATGTTCTGCTTATGGCTCATGCGCCAATCGTCCAGCTCATTGTTCCGTCTGGCCTCGGAGATGGAGCCGAGATACAGGTAGGCATGATCTCTTGGGACGATGCGGTTGGAGGCATTCTGTTTGAGATCAGTCATATACGATATCTCCCTTGACGAGATGCTCCTCCAGTGAGCCAAAGCATACGCCGCAATTTTCCATCACATCCATGATAAATTCCGGCACATCGGATAAGTCATGTTCATGCTCTGCTGCGGTGATAATGACCGCACCGTTTTCTTCATCCACGCAGGCACGCAGTTTGGCATTTTCGGGGATGCCCGCATCTTCCCGCAGATATCCGGGCAGAGTAATGGCTTCGGCATCAAGCGCGTCAAAGGGGCAGTGCTCCTCACAACCATCGCGGGGTTCGCAGGACCCGCAGGCCATTGCGAGATTGAGAACGAGTTCAGACGCGATCTCGCGCAGGAGCTCAGAGGCAGCGATCAACTCCGCGGCCGTCATTTTCTGCTTGAGCAAAAGCACGGCTCCATCTGTCACAAGGGAGTGCACATATCTGTCGCCTTCCATTTTCGAAAGTTTCGCAGTGGCGCGAGGGACTTTGATCCCCTCATTGGTCACTTCATTAACAAAGCACAAAATCATAGTTTAATCCTCCGTATGATTGATTTGAATTTCAGGTTCATGGATCAGAGTATATCGTCCGTCCTCCTCGTCTGCGACAGACAGGTTGAACATACTGAGCTGCCAATTTCTCACAGACTCCAGAGTTCGGGGATCATAGTTGGTGATGATGATCTCCTCGTATTCGCTTCCAGCTTTCTGGGACATACTGTTGGGGCGTGTGGTGTAGAAGATATAGAACTCCTTATACAGTTCAACGATATACTCACAGTAGTTGTAGGACACCATCACATGACCCTTGCATTCCAGAAGCGCATCGTGGAGCCGCTGATGATCCTCCTTGGGGAATTCAACGGCATAACAGCCTTCCGCTTCGTAGTAGGGCGGGTCACAGTAGAAGAAGGCACCCTCCCGGTCATACTGCCGGATGAGGTCAACGCAGTCCTTGTTCTCAACGATGACCTCGGCCAGCCTGCGGGAGCATTCCCATATCAGGTGAAAGAAACGCCGGATGTCACAGACTTTACCGCCAAAGGATTTGGCCCCGCCGCTGAAGCTGTACCGGATTAGCTTGTAGTAATCGGCGGCACGGCGCACATCGCCGCGGGGCGCACGCTCCAGCATTAGCCGCTTGATAGCTTCCGCTTCCGGTGGATTCAGATATACTTCTGTCAACTCCAGTTCCTCTTTTAGGTAGTCATCTGTAAACTCCTCTTTTGAGAAGAACTTGTACAGTACATTGAAATCGTCACGGGAATTCAGAGGCAGGAAGCCAAGTTCCAGAAGCAGAGCCATGGTCCTGTTCTTCACGCAGCAAAAGAGGTTGGTCAGGTCGCTGTTGAAGTCGTTATATACCTCCATACAACCCCGCTGGATAGGGCGGCTCAGTGTCACCGTGCCGCTTCCGCCGAATACATCAATGAAGCGGGAATATCGCAACGGCGACAGCTTGTGGATCAGCCAGAGCAGCTTGCTCTTACCACCGA
>CAZRVL010000146.1:0-3845 GCA_964603455.1 uncultured Lachnospiraceae bacterium | reverse complement strand
TGTAAATCTGCTGCTTATTAGCTTCGGTGGTCCGAATCCACCCGCTCCCACCAAAAAATCTCGTATAGCTACGAGATTTTTTCTTTTTTAAACGATATGTCTAAACGATACTCTTCCCGACAAAGACAATGAAACGAATATTTGCTCGGCATTCTCGCGCTCGAATTTTGATTCAATATACCTTTCGATAAGCCGCGAGAAAAAACTACCGCGCTGAAATTTTCAATCATTCCCCTACGCGACATCGACGAAGCCGTTAAAAAATTTGCTACCAAGCCCTAAACAATAAAAACCGACCTGTTACACAGATCGGTTTTGTTTTTATAAACAGGAATAGATAACGTTTCTGAGCCGCGGCTGATACCAGCCCTCACGCGGATTCAGCGTGTGCTGTACGAAAAACGCCGAAAGCTGAAGCTCACTGTCGATGTACGCCGATGCACCTGCTGCACCGCCCCATCCGAATTCGCCGATGGAGGCGACAGAACCCGACAAAGCTCGGTCAATGTGCGTTCTGACACCCAGACCGTAGCCGTAGCCGGCGAGCTGCTGCCAGTTACAGCTCGACATCAGCTCGGCATTCGTCAGACGATTCGTCTTCATCAGCTCGACCGAATGCTTTGAAAGTATGCATTCGCCGTTCAAGCCGACACCGCCGTTCGCAAGTGCCGCAAGAAGCTTTGAATAATCGCCGCAGGTCGTGGTAAGTCCTGCGCCGCCGCTGTCGTATTCGCTGCCGAGAATGTAGGTCTGCACGTTTTTGCCGACATTCACGAATTTTCCGTCAGACGCATTTCCGAGCTCCTGCAGCTTCGCGAGGTCATCGGTCGGCTTTATCTCGTTGTTCGCAACGAATCGATACTGCTCGGCGATGCGCGGAAGCATATCGGAAGTTATATGATATGTAGTTTTGCACATTCCGAGAGGATCGAAAATATTTTCCTTGACATAATCGCGGAATGCCATGCCCGAAATCACGCTGACAAGTCCTGCCAAAACGTCATGACAGAGTGAATACTGCCACCTTGTGCCGGGTTCGAAGGACAAAGGCTCACTTGCTATTGCTTTTGCAACATTGACCGTGTGCATTTCGGGATCGGTCTCGCGAAGCTTGCGGATAGACGGCGAATTTGTGTCGTAATTCAGCCCGGCGGTCATCGAAAACAGATCGCCGACCGTGATATGCCGCTTCGCCTCGGTCAAACTTCCGTCAGGCTGTCTGACCGTCATGTGCGCGTATTCGGGGATGTATTCGCAGAGCGGATCGTTCAGCAGAAATGCACCTTTTTCGAGCAAAGTCATCGCGGCTGTGACCGTTGTGATCTTTGAACAGGAATATATGTTGAAATATTCGTCACCGATGAGCTTTTTTTGGGTCTCGATAGACGAGATGCCCGCCGAATATTCGAAGACCTTTTCGTTATTTTTGTAAACTATCGCGGTGCAGCCCGGAGTCCGCGACCGCACCATGAAGTCCATGAAATTCTTTAATTTATTAAAATTCATAAGCAGTTCCCTTTAGTTCGAGCTTTTAGGCTCGGAGCTTGCAAATTTTTTCCATTTTCTAATGCTGAAGACCGCGCATAATACGCCGATAGCGGCAACGCCTGCCCAGCAAAGAATGGTCGTGCGCCAGTCGAAGCTGTCCGCGAGCTTTGCAACGCCGTAGGTGAAAAGCGCACTTCCTACATATGTACAACTGTTGAGAAGTCCCGAAATGAACGAGACATTTCCGTATTTTCCGTACCGTGCCGAGACGTAGCAGGTCAAAATGAGGTTGACACCGTGCATCGCGCCGGTGAGCAGCACGACAAGCAGAGCCGACAGCCAAACGTTCGCGTCCGAAAGCATTCCGAGCAGCAGGGCGAAAACGAGAGCCGCGCCGAATATGACCGAAGCGCACACCATCTCGCTCTTGAAAAATTTGCGGTAGATGAAGGACGCGAGCTGAATGCTGAGTATGCTGAAGATCGGCAGTCCTACGCTTGTCAAAATAGAGCTGGAGGTCTCAAGCCCGAAGACATCGTGCAGATAGGACGGCATCCAGGTCTCAACTCCGTCACGGAGCATTCCCTGACAAATAATGACTATCATTATTAAAAGCAGCGGACTGACAGCGAAGAGATTTACACTCGATCTTTCAGACACAGCCTGACTTTTTTCGACTTTTTTGACCTCGACTTTACCGCATTCCTTTTCGATCTTTGCCATCGAAAAGTGCCAAATAGTGACCATCAGCGCACCGCACACCGCTGAGAAGATGAAGACCGAACGCCACGAGCCGAGCAGCTTTATCGCGCCTGAAGCGATCAGATAGATCGCGATAGTTCCGGCATTTCCACCGAGCGAGACCTTGACACAGGCGTTCTGGTAGTCGGCGACCGACAGATAATCGCTCAAGATCTTGACCATCGGCGGCCAGAGCATCGCCTGTGCGACACCGTTCAGACCCCAGATCACAGTCAAAATGTGCGTGTTAGAGCCGAAGATCGGGACGATCAGATTTAACAATGTGGTCGCCGAAAGTCCGCCGAGAATGACATATTTCGGCTTGAAATGGTCGCCGAGCCAGCCCGAAATGAGCTGACCGATACCGTAGCAGACGAAAAGTGCGACGGTGACGAGCGAGGCAGCCGATTTCGTGACTCCCTCCGCAACGACGTATTCGGAGATGACCGCGCTGAAATTTTTTCGCGTCAAATAGCTGACAAGGTAGACGAAAGCGCACAGCATCGTCAGCATTCGTATGGTTTTTTTGTTGGTTAGTTTCATTTTACACCTCTGATTTCCTTAATAATCAATATTATACCACAATTTCACACAAAAGTCAACCTTAAAAATCCACATAAATGCGCGAAAAACCACGGCACGAGGGAAAATGATTTATAACAAATGGCAAAAAAAGTCTCCGAAAGTTGTCGGAGACTTGAATTTTTATTTTGTTGCCTTGCGAACAGTCACACAAAGCGCGCCTGGAATGTCGAGCTGAAGATCGAGCTTTTTGAGCTGCTTTCCGTTCACCTTGAATATCGTCACGGGAGATTTCTCATTTGCACAGAAGAGGTATTCACCGGCGAAATTGAAGTCACGCGGCGAAGAGCCTGATACTTTTGTCCACACAGGCGCAGACAGCTTGTATCCATCTGTTATGTCGAATGCGCAGATAGAATCGTGACCTCGGTTTGATACATAAAGATATTTTCCGTCTTCGGAAACGCGGATCGCCGCAGCCGTGCTGACTCCCTTGAAAGAATCGGGCAAAACCTTGTAAGTATCGATCAGATCGAGCTTTCCGTCCTCATAAGCGAACACGCTGACAGACGAACCGAGTTCGTTTGCACAGTATACATAGCGTCCATCCGGCGAATAATCGAGATGACGGCAACCTTCACCGCTCGGAACACAGCCCTCGCCGACTTTTTTCAGCTCACGATCATAGATGATAATTTTGTCCACACCAAGATCGACGCAGAATATGTATTTTCCGTCCGGAGATTCGCGGACAAAATGCGTGTGAGGAGCTTCCTGACGGGTCGGATGAATGCCCTTACCATCATGTGTATCGCATGCTGTTGAACCGTTGGAGAGCTTGTTCTTGTCAAACGAAAGCACATTTCCGCTGAGGTAATTTACAAGATAAATTTTATCATCAACGACCGAAGCGTGGCAAGCACATCTTCCTTCGGACAGCACCGGACTTTCGAAATCGTCCAAAATGCCGTCAGAACCGATCTTTGCACGAGTTAATCCTGAGTTCAAATTTTCGGTGAGTTCACGTAACAGTACATACATATATTCGCCATCTGTTGTAGCCCACATCGGACGGTCGATTTTGTACTGTTTGA
>CAZRVL010000145.1:0-3875 GCA_964603455.1 uncultured Lachnospiraceae bacterium | reverse complement strand
TATCCGACCGAGGAGGAGCAGTTTGAAGCGTATAAAAGAGTGCTGTGTGAGATGGAGGGAAAAAGAGTTATCATCCGTACCTGCGATATCGGAGCGGATAAAAAGATAGACTACTTCCATCTGCGTGAGGAGGATAACCCTGCAATGGGAATGCGGGCATTGCGGATTAGCCTAAGCAGACCTCTATTTTTCAGTGAGCAGCTTCGGGCTCTCTATCGTGCATCGGTATTCGGCAGGTTGGGGATTATGCTACCGATGGTGGCAAGTGTCTGGGAGGTACGCGAAGCGAAAAAATGTTGTGATGCGGTCAAGCAAGAGCTGAAAAAAGAAGGCATTCCGTATCGCAATGATGTTGAGCTGGGGATTATGATTGAGACACCTGCCGCTGCCTTGATTAGTGATGAATTGGCACGAGAGGTGGATTTTTTCAGCTGTGGAACGAACGACTTGATTCAATATACGCTGGCATGTGATCGGCAAAATCATGAGTTAGGCAGATTCTACAATCCGCATCACTTGGCAGTCTTGCGTCTTATCAAGCTGGCAACGGATAATGCACATCGGCATGGCATCTGGATAGGGATATGCGGAGAGCTGGCGGCAGATACGACCTTGACCGAGACATTCCTGGCAATGGGGATTGATGAGCTGTCGGTATCGCCCAGATTCGTTCTGCCACTTCGGCAGAAGGTTCGGGAGCTGGACATTCGCACGGTACGCACGCGGATACTGGAGAGACTTGCCTACGAATAAAAAATAGCGAGAGGCCTTCTGCCATCTCGCTATTTGGTCTGTATACGGATATAAAAAAAGAGACCGACAAGCGGTCTCTTTTGTGGTTCTTAGTATTTTCTGTGAGCCTGGAAGCATTCGCGGCAGTATACCGGTTTGCCTTCGGTCGGTTTGAACGGAACTTTCGTGTCGCAACCACATTCGCTGCAAACTGCATCGAACATTTCACGCGGCTGACGTGCCGGAGCTTCGCCACGCTGAGCTTTTCTAGCTGCACGGCAGGAAGGGCAACGGCCCGGTTTGTTCTGGAAGCCTTTTTCTGCGTAGAATTCCTGTTCGGAAGCACTGAACGTGAATTCAGCACCGCATTCTTTACAAGTTAATTGTTCGTCTTGGTAGGTCATGTTTAACCATCCTCCTTTAAATTATAGGTTGATAATTACGTTTCGGAGGGGTTGGTTAACAAGCCATCTGAAGGCAATCATCTACTTACTATTATCACATTATACAGATACTTTGACGTAATGTCAAGCCTGTGTTAACAGAGTGGAAAATTCTTTTAATCGTTTGGCGAATTTTTCGAGTGTAACGGCAATCGGATGTGGTGTAGACATATCAACACCGGCGTTTTTGAGAAGGGTCAGCGAGTAGTCGCTACCGCCACTTTGCAAGAAGGTGAGATAGTTATCTCGTGCTACGTTTGGATTCTCTTGCAATCCTGCGGCAAGGGCAGTCGCGGCAGAATAGCCGGTTGCATATTGGTAGACATAAAAATGCGTATAGAAGTGTGGAATTCTTGCCCACTCATAACGAATCATATCATCGAGAATGATGTCTTCACCGTAATAGGTACGGTTCAACTCGAGCCATACTTCTCCGAGATAATCGGCAGTGACAGACTTGCCTTCTTCTACTGCTTGATAGACCGTCCGCTCGAATTCGGCGAACAAGGCTTGGCGATAGACGGTCGTGCGAACCTGCTCCAAGTATTGATTGTACAAGAAAAGCTTTTCTTCACGCGTTGTAGCCTTCGCAAGGAAATAATCAAACAGCAAAATCTCATTTGTCGTAGAAGCTACTTCGGCATTGAAGATGGTATAGGATGCAGTGCGATACGGCTGGGTTTGGCTACTGTAATAGCTGTGCATTGCGTGACCCAGCTCATGAGCCAACGTAGATACGGAATTGTAGCTATTGTTATAGTTGAGCAGAACGAACGGATGGACACCGTAGATACCCCAGCTATATGCACCGGAGCGTTTGCCCTTGTTCTCGTAGATATCGACCCAGCCCGATTCAATACCGCGGGTCAGATCGGCAAGGTACGTTTCGCCAAGCGGGCGGAGAGCCTCCTGCACATGGCGGACACCTTCCTCGAACGGAATATCCGACGATACATCCTTGGCAAGCGGTGCATAAAGGTCGTACATATGGATATCATCTACGCCAAGGACTTGTTTTTGGAGAGCAACGTATGCATGAAGAGCAGGCAAATGCTCATGAATCGTATCGAGCAGATTATGATAGACTGCGACAGGGATATTCGCACCGGACAAGCCTTCTTCCAGAGCAGAGCCGTAGTGACGTACGCGAGCATTGAACAGATTGTTCTTGATACTGCTACCCAAGGTGGTCGCAAGCGTATTGATATGTGCTTGATACGTGCCGAACAGATTGTTGAAGGCCTCTTCACGGACAGCACGATTGGCAGAGCGTAAGAACGACATGAACCGTCCTTCACTCAGCGGAACCAGCTCGCCTTCATCATTGTGCGTAGCAGGGAATGTCATATCAGCATAAGCAAGCATATTGAAGATGTTGCGTGGTGCAGTGGTCAGCTCGGATACTTGTGCCAAGAGAGCTTCTTCTTCGGACGACAGGATATGCTTGCGTTCGCGAGCAAGCTCTGTGAAGTAGAAGCGATACGGAGCAAAATCTTCTCTCGTTGCCCACTCGGCTAACGTCTGCTCATCGAGCGTGAGAATAGCAGGCTCAATATACGCACAAGCAGAGGAGGCTTCGGCGGCAAGACGTTCTGCCTTGTCAGTCATAGCTTGATAGTCGCTGACCGATGCATCGCCGTCACGATGCATTCTCGCATAGGCGAACAATCTGCCGACACGCATACTGATGCTGTCCTCAAGAGTAAGAGCTGCAAGCAGATTATCCGCACAGTCGCACAGAGTATCTTTTAGGGCGAGAATACGGGACAAATCCTCTTTGACCGATTGATAATCCGCCTCCCATGCTTCGCGAGTCGGATACATATCGGTTAGTTTCCATTGGTAATCCGTAGGAATCGCATCGCGGGCGGGAACGTCTTTTTTTATCGAATGGTAAAAATCTGCTTTTTCATGGTAAGCAGAGTACAAATAATTAGGTTTCATCATAGACATCCTTTCATGGTACTATCTCTATAATAGTAATACAAAGCGGAGAAAATAACAATCTCACAGGAGAAATCCATATTGTCTTATTCTGTGAGAGTATGCTGTTATTATACGCGGAAAAAATGCGTAATTCCCCGATAGAGAGCCAAGGCAATCTTCGTGCGTCCGTCTTGGCTTGTAATCAGTAGCTCTTCCTCAGGATTGTCGAGCGATGCGACATTGACCCATACGGATGGCATCTTACTGTATCGCAAAAGTGGCAGGCTGCCAAACGAGATGGTAGCGGCAGATGATACCTGCTCTGCGGATAAGGCATCACTGATGAGTTCTGCCGCTATGCGAGAGTCATCTTGATAGTAGTAGACGGTTGAACCCAATAGAGGTCGAGGATAGAAGCCGTCTGCATGAATACTAAGGAAAAAATCCGCATTGGCATCGTTGGCAATGGCGATACGCGTATCATCAGAGGATTCTTCATAAGATGGTGGGCTGTCATCGGTCGTTCGCGTCATAACAATGGAAGCACCGTTTTCTTCTAAGAGATTGCGAAGTAGCTGGGCTATCGCAAGGGTATGCTCCTTCTCATAGGTGCCGTTCGGTCCTTGGGAGCCACAGTCGCTACCACCATGGCCTGCATCAATACAGATAATCTGTCCCTCCAGACGCTTGCTGATAGGCTCAGCAAGCGGAATCGGTAGTGTCGGAAGCTCCGGCATATCCTGCGTGATGATATGGACAATTTCTTCGGATGGA
>CAZRVL010000144.1:0-3942 GCA_964603455.1 uncultured Lachnospiraceae bacterium | reverse complement strand
TCGCGAATATTTTCGTCATCTTCTACAATAAATATCATTATTTTTGCCTTTCTGCCGCAAGATTCGAATTTGCTCTTGACAGCGTTGGAATTTTGATTTATAATATATATAACAGATGTGTAAAAGCACATCGGATATTATCTTTAAGGAATTGCAATGATAGAAATATTTGATTCTACCCTTCGAGACGGTGCGCAGGGAGAGGGCATCTCCTATTCCGTTCAGGACAAATTATATATCCTGCGCGCACTCGATGAATTTGGAGTAAATTATATCGAAGCCGGAAATCCCGGCTCAAATCCCAAGGATGCGGAATTTTTCAAGCTGGCAGCCGATATAAAGCTCGAAAATGCTAAGCTCGCCGCCTTCGGCTCAACACACCGAAAGGGTGTATGCCCCGATGACGATCCGTCTTTGGAAAGTCTTTTGAGATCAAATGCAAAATGCGCCGTGATATTCGGAAAGGCACACAAGCTTCACGCCGAAAGAGTGCTTTGTACATCCCCAGAAGAGAATCTTGAGCTGATTTTCTCGACTGTGGAATATCTCAAAAAGCATTTTGACGAAGTGATCTTCGATGCAGAACATTTCTTTGACGGCTTTGTTTATGACAGCGAATATTCGCTCAAAACCATCTCCGCGGCGATAGAAGGCGGAGCTGACTGCGTAACTTTGTGCGACACGAACGGCGGAACTATGCCGACTGCAATCGCCGAAATGACATCGACCGTCAGTACACGCTTTTCGAACACCAAGATAGGCATACACACACACGATGACACGGGACTTGCAGTTGCGAACGCTCATGCGGCTGTAGCTTCGGGTGCTTCGTTGATACAGGGCACCTTTACCGGTATCGGCGAACGCTGCGGAAACTGTGACCTCAGTATTATTATACCAAATCTAATACTAAAATGCAATAGAAACTGCGGAAAAAATTTAAAACTTTCTTCATTAAGGCAGACTGCACGAAGGATCGCGGACATATCGAATGTTGCAACACGCCCCACAAAACCATATATCGGCAAATCCGCATTCGCTCATAAGGGCGGTATGCACATCGACGCTATCGAAAAGCTCGATGGCTGCTATGAACACATAGACCCGACGCTCGTCGGAAACAAACGCCGTCTGCTGCTATCCGAAGTTTCGGGACGCTCAACGATAGTCGAAAAGGCAAAAGCATTCGTCCCAGACCTCGAACGCTCGTCTCCGGAGACCGTAAAGGTAATGGAAAAGCTCAAGGAGCTTGAACATGACGGCTGGCAGTTCGAAGCGGCAGATGCGAGCTTCGAGCTTCTGACAAAGCGACTGATCTGCGACTACAAACCGCATTTTAATGTGCTTTTATACAAAGCCACAGATGATTTTCCATCGACTGACGGAAAGCTTCAGTCGGGCGCGATGATACAGGTCAGCGTTGGCGATCAGACCGAAACGACCGCTTCGCTCGGAAACGGTCCGGTCAATGCACTCGATGTGGCTCTAAAGAAAGCCCTTACCGTCTTCTATCCGGTCATTTCAGATGTAAAGCTCACCGACTTCAAGGTGCGCGTGATCGAAGCAAATTCAACGACAGCGGCAAAGGTTCGGGTACTTATCGAATCGACCGACACAAAGCGAGTCTGGACGACGGTCGGCGTTTCGAACGACATAATCGAGGCAAGCTTCACGGCTCTCTGCGACGCGCTCGAATACAAGCTGTCGCTTGAGGAAAAGGCTTAAAAAACAACAAATACCAGAAAGACAAACTATGAAAGACGAAGCATTAAAAAAACGTAAAAATAAGAGCTTTATATTTTTTCTGACCCTAACAGCTATACTTGAGCTGTCTGTCGGAATAATAATGTATATCCTCTACTCAAATTTCGAAAAAGCACAAGCTGTTATCTGTATGTTCTTTTCGGAAATGATAATTATTCCGGCGGTGATCGGAATACTCAGAGGTGTCGTTGAAAACACCGGTGAACGGCTGCTGACCGACAAAAAGAAGGTCAAGGGCATTATTATATCGCTATTAAAGCTAATCGGCACAATACTTATGCACTCGGTTTTGTGCCAGTTCATATACGAGACTGCCTATTGCGCCGCTTACGATACGGATATTATCTTCTCGATATATGAATCCATAACGATATTCAGATATGCTTTCGGCATAGGACTTGCAGCCTTCATCCTGACCTGCGTCATCTCGCTGTGCGCCCCGAAAAAAGTGTCCGATCTGCCTTCTATATAAAGAAAGGGAAAAAATGTCAAAGTCGCGAAAAATCTACCTATATTTAATAGCCGTTATATTCGCAGGGCTTGAGGTGCTGAACGGTGTCACGGGCTATATCGACCGAAGCAGCAGCTTTTTCAAGGGACTTGCGGTCATGATACTTGAGATATTCCTCATACCGATCATCCTTGGGCTGCTCTGGGGAATATTCGAAGCGACTTCCTGCCTCGAGGAGCCGAGCTCACCGGTATTCGCATTTTACAAAAAAGCATTTCGTGATTTCGGCTTTTCATGCCTTCGCGCACTCGGTATATTTACGCTCCATGGAGTTATATCGCCGATAGTTGCAACATTTACGCTCGGCAACGAACTTGACGAATATTTATCGTCCTGCGGACTCGTTCTACTCTGGTCGCTCGGTGTAGGACTCGGTTCGTATCTTGTGTTCCATATCCTGACAAAGCTCGTCATCGCGGCAATACGCGAAACAAAACGCTCATACGCCTATTTCAAGCTCAGGCGTGAAGAAAAACGAAACGGAGATCAAAATGAAAAATAAGCCAAACTACGCGATGCTCACAGATTTTTACGAATACACTATGGCAAACGGATATTTTCTCAAGGGCTGGAAGGACAGGATTGTATATTTTGATCTGTTCTTCCGTCAAATACCCGATGACGGAGGATTTGCGATAGCCGCCGGACTCGAACAGTTCATAGAATATATAGAAGAGCTGCATTTCGAAAAAGAGGACATCGAATATTTTCGATCGAAGGGTTGCTTCGACGAAGGGTTTCTCGAATATCTCGCAAATTTCCGCTTCAAGGGCGATATTTGGGCAGTTCCCGAGGGAACACCGATATTCCCCGGCGAACCGATACTCACCGTCCGCGCCCCGGCGATAGATGCACAGCTGATAGAGACCTTCACACTGCTGACGATAAACCATCAGTCGCTCATCGCGACAAAGGCGAACCGTGTATGCCGTGCGGCAAACGGACGTACAGTGCTTGAATTCGGTTCACGGCGCGCTCAGGGAGCAGATGCCGCAGCTATCGGCGCACGTGCAGCATATATAGGCGGCTGTGCCGGTACAGCCTGCACTCTTACCGATGAATTGTACGGAGTTCCGGCAGGCGGAACTATGGCGCACAGCTGGATACAGATGTTCGACAACGAGTACGAAGCCTTCAAGACCTACTGTGAGCTTTACCCGCACTCGGTAACGCTTCTGGTCGATACCTACAACACATTAAAATCTGGCGTTCCGAACGCGATAAAAGCTATAAAAGAAGTGCTCATTCCGAAGGGGATAACGAACTACGCAATACGTCTCGATTCGGGAGACATTGCATATCTCACCAAAAAGGCACGCAAGATGCTCGATGAAGCAGGTCTGCAAAGCTGCAAGATCGTCGCTTCGAACGCACTCGACGAATATCTCATCCGTGACCTTCTTATGCAGGACGCAAAGATCGACATATTCGGTGTCGGCGAACGTCTGATAACCGCCTCGAGCGCACCGGTGTTCGGCGGAGTTTACAAGCTTGCGGCAATAGAGGACTCTGAGGGCAATATAATCCCGAAGATAAAGATAAGTGAAAATGTCGGAAAGATAACCAATCCGCACTTCAAAAAGGTCTACCGACTGATCGACCGCGACACGAAAATGGCACTCGCCGATCAGATATGCGTACACGATGAAGCTATAGACGATTCGAAG
>CAZRVL010000143.1:0-3980 GCA_964603455.1 uncultured Lachnospiraceae bacterium | reverse complement strand
CGATTCGCACAAGCTCCCGTAAGGGAGCTTTTTTAATACCCACCTTCACAACCTCACCCCCTCTCTATTCCTCTTCTCTCGCTTCCTAAGTCGTTGCAAAATTGCAACGACTTAATCAAAAAAAATTGCCCCCGGATTCTTTATTTCCAAAACCTTACTAATCGCAACAGCTTCAGCAACAGTAATATCAACCTTACCATTGATTTTAGCATTGACAGATTTTGTCGATAAACCAATCGACTTCGCAAGTTCTTGTTGAGTCATACCTCTCTCCGCCAGCAAACCTTTCAACTTTGCAGTCTTCATCATTACACCTCCGTTGCATTTATGCTACGCTTTTAATTTACCACCACCAAAACCGATTGTCAAGCATAAATGCAACATTTTCTTTATTTTTATTTTACTTCTCGTTGCATTTATGGTATAATATTACCATAGATTATTATTAAGAGGTGTGTAACTTGACCGAAAATGAATTAGAGCAAATCATAGATAGAATAAAAACACGACGTTTAGAACTTGATTTATCATATCAAAATCTTGCTGACTTAACCGGAATCAGCAAATCTACATTACAACGCTACGAAACAGGATATATCCGAAAAGTACCAATTACACAAATCAGTATCATTGCTAAAGCATTACTCGTTTCACCCGCCTATATCATGGGATGGAATCACTCTAGCGAAACAGTGTTCACTCCCCATGAAATTCAACACATAAAAAAATACCGCGCTCTGGATGAACGCGGCAAACAAGCCGTAGACAACACCCTAGACCGCGAATACGAATTCGTCAAACCCAAAATAGAAGAATCGGCAATCTCATAATCGTAGACTTCAAGAAAAAGTGAATACCGAACTTGACTTATATCTATAACAGAACTGCCTATTTTGTTACCGTCAGCCTATCATCTATAACAAAATCGCCATTTTGTTATAGATAAACCTCCAAGTATAACAAATCAGCCATTTTGTTATACTTAACATTGAAAGGAGAATTTTTATGGATTATACACCTCTTGCTAAAATATATCATTTAGATGAACAACAGCACAATGCGGAATACGAGGCTCGTTTCAATGCACCATTTACCAAACACTTCGACATATCCATTAAACCGCTCGACGCAAACGAATCATTTCCCATGTTTCTCATATATCCGGAATCCCTCGTCTTACTTTTAGACAAAATCCACATTGCTATACAAAACTTTAAAGAAAAACTTAATTTTATCCCCGAAGTCGCAACCCAACAATTCACATTTTCATCTTTCATAGAAGAAATACAAGCCAGCAGTGAAATCGAAGGGATCCACAGCACCAGACGAGAAATACTTGATGCAAACATCTTCCAAGGCAATAAGCATAACATCCGTTTTGGCGGCATCGTAGATAAATATAAAAAAATCTTAAACGCAGAAGACATTGCCTTTTGCACCGTCAAAGATATTCGTACATTCTATGATGAATTTATCCTCTCGGAAATCACCCTAGAAGATCGCCCTGACGGCACCATCTTCCGAACAGGCAGTGTAGATGTTGTCACAAGCTCACAAAAAACAATCCACAGAGGTATCTTCCCTGAAGATCAAATTATCACCCACTTACAAACTGCACTGAATATTCTACATGACGAATCAATCCCCCCCCTTATTCGTTATGCCATCTTCCACTACCTATTCGCCTACATCCACCCATTCTATGACGGCAACGGCAGAATGGACCGTTTCATTACCTCATACTTTCTGGCTCGAAACACACACCCACTGGTTGCACTTCGATTGTCTATCTTAATCAAAAAACAACGCACCAAATATTACAGACTCTTTTCCTCAACAAATGCAAGAATCAATCGTGGCGATGTGACTCCTTTTGTATTAGACTTTTTAACCTTCGTCCTAGAAGCAATCACAACTACATCTGACATACTGCACAAAAAAATGATCCACCTCCAATCTCTTCACGAAGCATTAAAGCCTCAGTTAAAGCTTTCCAAAAAAGATTATGCCATTTACTTTTTACTCCTACAAGCAACCCTTTTCTCTGTTGAAGGTATCAGCACAAAAGAACTGGCAAACGTATTAGACAAAACCCCTGCTACAGCAAAAAGATATCTGGACAAACTTCCCAAAAACCACATCCTTATCGATACATCTCATAGAGAATATCGTTACAAACTCAACTTACGTACATTTAATCTCCAAGACCACAGCTAACATTCTACAAATACAGAAAGGAACCCCCAATGAAAGAATTTCAATTTCTCATCTACCAATCACTCGAAAAAAACATATCAGTCAACGCCATCATCAAAGACGAATCCATCTGGCTAACACAAAAAATGATGGCAGAATTATTCGGATGTACTACAGATAACATCTCTTTACACCTCAAAAACATCTTTGCAGACAACGAATTAAACGAACAGGCAACTACCGAGAAACTCTCGGTAGTTCAAACCGAAGGCACACGCCAAGTTCGCCGCGAACAACTTTTCTACAACCTCGACGCCATCATCTCCGTAGGATACCGCGTCAACTCCCACCGAGCGACCCACTTCCGCATCTGGGCAACCTCCATACTCAAAGAATACATGATCAAAGGCTTCGCCATGGACGACGAAAGACTAAAACAAGGCAAAACCGCCTTCGGCAAAGACTACTTCCGCGAACTCCTCGACAGAATCCGCTCCATCCGTGCCAGCGAACGACGCATCTGGCAACAAATCACCGACATCTTCGCCGAATGTAGCATCGACTATGACAAAAACTCCCCCACCACCCATGACTTCTATGCCATAGTACAGAACAAATTCCACTTCGCCATCACAGGACAAACAGCAGCCGAAATCATCTACACCAACGCCGATCGCACCCGCGAACACATGGGACTAACCACATGGAAATACGCACCCAACGGACGCATCTTAAAATCAGACGTCACCATAGCCAAAAACTACCTCGACGAAAAACAAATCCGCCAACTCGAACGCACCGTATCAGGATACTTCGACTACATCGAAGACCTGATCGAACGCGAAAACACCTTCACAATGCAAGAATTCGCAACCAGCATCAACGAATTTCTATCCTTCCGCAAATACAACATCCTCCACGACAAAGGAACAATCTCAGCCCAAACAGCCAAAAACAAAGCCCACACCGAATACGAAGCATTCAACAAAACACAGCATATCGAATCCGACTTCGACCGATCGGTACGCAAGCTACTAAATACAAAAAAATAACTGTTTAGCAGCTATATATCCGCACAATAAAAAATCCGCATAACACAAACAAGACCGACTACCACACAAGTAGTCGGTCTTCTTGAAAGGAGGAACATCAATGAAATCACCCAACGGATATGGCAGCATCACAAAAATGACCGGCAAACGCCGCCGCCCATGGCGAATACGCGTAACCACCGGCTGGGAACTAGACGAAAAAAACAAAAAACACAAACAAATAATGAAAACACTCGGCTACTGCAGCACACGAAAAGAAGCAATGCAAATGCTTGCCGAATACAACAAAAACCCATATGACCTCACCCACAAAGACATCACCTTCGCCGAAGTATACGAAATATGGTCAACAGAACATTTCAAAAAACACCCCTCCACCCGCACACCAACAACCTCCATGTACAAATACTGTACCGCCCTCTACGACATGAAAATGAAAGACATAAGACTTCCCCACCTACAAACCATAATGAACGCCCTAGAAGGCAAATCCCGCGCCACACAAACAGTCGTCAAAACCATCTTCAACAACATATTCGGATACTGCATGAAAAACGACATCATCCAAAAAGACTACTCCCAATACGTACAAAAAACCTTCACCACCAAAAAAAGCGTACACGACAAATACTTCACAAAAGAACAAATAAAAGCCATCATAAATAACCAAAACTTCACCCACCGCGGAAGCAACTACGCCGACACCGTTCTCATCCTCCTCTACACAGGCAT
>CAZRVL010000142.1:0-4030 GCA_964603455.1 uncultured Lachnospiraceae bacterium | reverse complement strand
ATCTCCTCATCGTGAGCATCGAGTATAGTTTTTGCGATATAAAGTCCGAGTCCGACACCTGTTTTGTCGAGTCCACGCGATTTGTCGGATTTATAGAAACGTTCAAATACGAACGGCAGCTCCTCAGACGGTATGCCAACGCCCTCGTCAAAGACCGATACGTATACCTTTTTATCCCGCGCTGTTATGCTTATTTTGTATTTTCCGCCCTCGCGTGAGAATTTGACCGCGTTATCACATATATTGTAGAATATCTGATATATCGCATCGCGGTCGGCATAGACGACCATGTTGTCCTTCGTACACTCAAACTCGACATCGAGTTTTTTCTGATCGAGCTTTTGCTCAAAGGATATGAGTATCAGCCGCGCCATTTCGCATATATCGAACGCGGTCTTGTTGAATTTGCGTTCGCCGGCTTGTATCCTTGTTATATCGAGCAGACTTATTACCAGTCGCGAAAGCCTTCTGATCTCAGTCCTTATGACATCAAGGTAATATTCATGCTTTTCGGGTGGTATCGCGCCATCGATTATTCCATCAATGAAACCGGAAATAGTCGTCATCGGCGTGCGCAGATCGTGGCTGACATTCGCCAAAAACGTTCGGCGCATATCTTCGAGATTGGCAAGGTTCGATGCCATGTTGTTAAAGGCTAGCGCAAGCTCGGCAACTTCATCTCGTCCTTTTACCGGTACACGCACATCGAATTTTCCCGCCGCGAACTTCTTAGCCGCATTAGACATCTGTTTCAACGGGTCGATTATCTTTTCACTTATGAAATAGACCGCGAGCAGTGCCGCCAGCATGACCCAGAGGCAGGACATGATTATGGTTTTTATCATCGTTTCGATGAGCTGATCTATCCCCTGAGACGGCGAACAGACGAATATTGCGCCGACAAAGCCCTCATCAGAGTCAAAAAACGGAACTGCATGCACGAGATGCTTGGCTTCAAATACACCATCGAGATCGCCGGAAATCGTCTGCTCGCCCTCATATGCCAGTTTCGAAACTATATCGACCGGCACATTCGAGCTGATGTAGTCCTGACCGATATGGTCATCGGTCAAAAGTATGCTTCCCTGTGTATCTGTAACAAAAATAATTATATCTTCGTTATAATCGGCGAGCATCGAAAGTATCGGCTCGACCTTGCCGCGGTTGAAATAGATATACTGCGAAAAATCGTAGTTATCTTCATTTTTATATTCATTGGTTATATGCTCGGCAAGAAGATCTGCTGTGCGCTCGACAAGCTCTGCCTTTGCATCGACCGAATAACCGTTCACCATCTGACAAAGCAGCATCGCAAGAAGTACAAAGCTTACCGCTATTATCAGCATGAACGCCGTTATATATTTTGTAAAGACGCTCTTGAACATTAGTGTGCCTTTCTGTTATTAAAATTGTGACAGCAAAAGCCGAAAAGACCGGCAGAGCCGGTCTTTTTGTTTTTCTTACTGAAGCAGCTCGAATTTATAGCCAACGCCCCATACAGTCTTGAGTATCCACTTGTCTGAAACGCCTTCGAGCTTTTCACGAAGTCTCTTGACATGTACATCGACAGTTCTGGAATCGCCGAGATAATCAAAGCCCCAAACCTTATCGAGAAGCTGGTCGCGTGTGAAAACACGGTTGTAATTCGATGCCAAGAAGTAAAGAAGCTCAAGCTCCTTCGGGGGAATATCGACCGACTTGCCGTTGAGCTTGAGCTCATATTTCTGACGGGATATTTCGATATTATCAA
This sequence comes from uncultured Lachnospiraceae bacterium, assembly GCA_964603455.1. GTDB lineage: Bacteria > Bacillota > Clostridia > Oscillospirales > CAG-272 > Flemingiibacterium. The sequence continues at coordinate 2,280 of CAZRVL010000142.1, read as the reverse complement.
ATTTGATCGTCTCATCATCGTTCTGATTGTCATGAGCCGAATAGCGGCGAAGCACAGCCTTTATACGCGCTGCAAGCTCCTTTGTCTCGAAGGGCTTTACAACGAAATCATCTGCGCCGAGTTCGAGTCCGACTACCTTGTCGAAGACCTCGCCCTTTGCGGTAAGCATGATTATCGGCTTCGAAGAGATCTCACGGATCTCACGGCACACCTGCCAGCCGTCCTTTTTAGGAAGCATAAGGTCGAGAAGCACGAGGTCAGGCTCGTACATTTTGAAGTAGTTTACACCTTCCGCGCCATCGTTAGCGGTCTTTACCTCATAGCCTTCATTCTCAAGATAAAGGCGAAGAAGGTCACAGATATTAAGATCGTCATCGACCACAAGAATTTTGGTTGCCATATTTATTTTCCTCCTGTTTTCTTTTCTTTTTCGTGAAATGTGACGGTCAAGTGATGAAAAGTCGATTTTTGTGTTCACAATTTGACGGTTTTGTGAAATTGTGAAATTCGTTAGAAATTTGACCATATTCATTATATCATATTTTGGGAAAAAATGGTTGACATTAATTTAACTGTCTGTGAATTTTTCTTTAAAACGACGTTAGATTTTTCACAAATACATTTTCCGCATCGTTATATGTATATAATGAGAAAAAGAGCGGATATATACCCACTCTTTTTCGCGCAAAAACGGCATTTTGCAGATCAGTAATTTTCGGAACGCAGCTCAAAATATGCTTTCGGGTGCATACATACCGGACACATCTCAGGCGCAGATTTTCCGACATGGATATGACCGCAGTTTCGGCAGACCCATGCGACTTCGCCTTCTTTCGTAAAGATCTGTCCCGCAACAAGATTTGCCAGCAGCTTTCGATAGCGGTCTTCATGTGTCTTCTCGACCTCAGCGACCTTTTCAAAGCGCAGTGCGATCTCATTAAAGCCTTCACTTCGGGCATCCTCCGCCATTTTCTTGTACATCTCGACCCATTCGTAATTTTCGCCGTCCGCAGCATTTCGAAGATTTTCCTCGGTCGAACCTATTCCGGCGAGATAATCGAGCCACAGCTTTGCGTGTGCGCGCTCATTCTCAGCCGTCTCATCGAAAATATCAGCTATCTGTCTGTACCCTTCTCCGCGTGCCTTTTCGGCATAGTAGCCGTAGCGATTTCTCGCCTGAGATTCACCAGCGAATGCCGCCGCAAGATTTGCCTCTGTTCTTGTTCCTTTAAGTTCCATGTTAAAATCCTCCGTTCCATGAGTATTCTGCTCAAAAACAGAGGAAGTTATTCATCGACAGGGCGGTATCAGCTTAATATTTTCTATCGGGGTTATCCCAAGTGCCGAAAGATATTTATCCGCCATCTCGACTTCGGACGGCTTTGCAACTCTGTCGGGAGAATGCGCATCGCAGCTCACAACAACATCGTTTCCGACCTCGGCAGCTACCTTCCAAAATTCAATACAAGGATAATGCCTGTGCTCCGAAAGTCCGAGCAGATTCAGCTCGACAGGAACACCGCACTTTTTTGCTCCGAAACAAAGTCGTTTCATCTCACGGCGGTAAAGCTCCAAATCACTCGAATAATTTATCAGATCGGGATGTGCGAATATACTGAAGCGTCCGCTCTCCATAGCTTCAAGCGTTTGATCGACATATCTCGCAAGTCCATTCTCATCATGCTGAGCACCCGAATATATGTGCGTGTCAAATTCATTGTCAATAAAATGCTGACCCAGAATAAAATAATCGGGATCATATTCCGAAAGAAAATCTATCAGCTTATCGAATATTTTCGGATAATATTCGACCTCAACGCCGACCTTTATCTCGATGTCTGCCGCATATTCCCTTTGCAGATCTCTGATCGTTTTAAAATACCCCTCCGCCTCGTGCGGAAACATTCTGAAATTCGAATAATAGTCCCCGGGAAATATCTGCGGAGTGTGGTCGGAAAATCCAAGTATCTTAACTCCATTTTTTATCGCACTTTCAACATATTCGCGTTCGCTTCCCGATGCATGACGGCAGCGAGCCGTATGGGTATGGTAATTTACTTTCATCAACACTTTTTTCCTTTCAAAAACATATCACACATCTATTATACACCTCCCAAATAAAAAAGTCAAGAAAAAAATAAAAAAAATTTGAAAAACCCCTTGACAAACGAATAAAAATGTGGTATAATATTATACGTTGTGAGGGAGACCTCAAGAAAACAAAAAATGCTGGTGTGGCTCAATGGCAGAGCAGCTGATTTGTAATCAGCAGGTTGATGG
>CAZRVL010000141.1:0-4078 GCA_964603455.1 uncultured Lachnospiraceae bacterium | reverse complement strand
TTCTTGCCGGTCAGAACTGCCTTTTCGGCATTGATGATGATAACGAACTCACCGCAATCAACATTGGGGGTGAATTCAGGTCTGTGCTTACCTCTGAGAATGGTAGCAGCGAGAACAGCGGTCTTGCCGAGGGGCTTGTCCGCAGCGTCGATAACATACCACTTGCGTTCGAGGTTTTCCTTTTTAGCCATGTATGTGGACATGTCTATTTCCTCCGAAAAATTAATTTATATATTACGGTGGGAATCGGGTCAAATTCCAAAAGACCGCAATTTTCATTAGATCGTCCGATGGATCGAAATACCGATCACACATCGAGACGTTCTATATTCAACGTTATATATTATACCACACATTCATCGACTTGTCAAGGGGGTTTCGAAAAAAACTTTTGAAAATTCAATTTAGCACATTAAAAGCTTCGATTTTCTCGTTTTTTCTCGTTTTTTGGCTCATTTCCTCAGACACCAAGAATGACGTTCACAAATTGTTTTCATTTTCTTCGTGCGATCATCAAAAAAGTGTGCCGAGATCCGGCACACTAAATATTCATCAGTCGAGCTTTTCGATATTTTCGATGAGCGTAGCAATGTTGTTCGCTATCTTTTCCTTGTTCGAAGCGATGACAGAAGCAGGTGCCTCCGTTCCACCCGAAGCGAGTATCTTCTGGAAACTTCCAACCATATCGCCTGCAAGTCCAAAGAAGTCTGCCAATTCGCAGCTACGGGTTTCCTTGATTATTTCAAGCATCTCGATGGAATCATCGTTTCGAAGTCCCTTCTGAGATACCGTTACGTCATAATACACTGGAAGGACAGATTCATTGCTCTCATAAGAAAGTGCATCGAGGATAACACCCGTGCGGTCAAGATCCTTGTTTGTCACAGGAATGGTGAGAAGTGCCGTTGCACTTCCGTTGACGAGCGTGCGGTAATTGTCCGATTCCTCAAGCTTCGGGAAAGGAAGGATTCCGAAATCCGAAACCATGTCTCTCTCCTCCATAGCCGACTTGAGCTCACCGGTCATGAAGAGAGCGCGGTCGTTTGCAAACATCGACAAATATCCGCTCTTATACTCGCGGTTCAAGTTATCAAAACGAACATATCCGCTGTCGAGCGAAAGCAAGGTCTTGAGCTTGTCAAATGCCGTATAGAGCCTGTCGCTCTCGACAACCAACTTGTATTCTCCATCGACATTGCTTATGTAGTCACAGCCGGCAGAATGCAAAAATGTATAATTCGCCGCAGAAAGATGTCCGGCAATACCATAAATCGAATTTCCGTCATCCTTCCAGTTTCTGAAATCCGAATCGCCGTTCAGAGTAGCTCCGGCAGAAACATACTCATACAGCTTATCTATAGTCCATTTTCCGTCACGAACCAGCTGATAAGGATAATCCATCTTGAAATCTGTCATGAGCGATTCATTGAAGAACAAGCACCATGCAAAATCAAAGGTTTCAAGCATCATCGGACTCGAAGCACCGAATAGCTTTCCGTTTATCATGATCGAATCGTTTATAGTGTGATCCCACCAATCGGCTTTAAGATCGAGCGTATCGATAGTAGTAAGATCGACAAGGCATCCATCGGTGATAACACCGGTGTTGAAATACAGGTTAAGATAAGCCGCATCATACTCATCGTCCCCCGCCATGACCGAGGTCGTAACGAGATTTATGAGATTCTTTTGGGAGGTACTCCAACCTTCATTTCCGGGATATTGAATCTCCTTCATCTTGAAGCCGAGCTTTTCCTCAACCTTTCTGTTACGTGAATAGATAGCATCATCCAGTTTTTCACCGGTCTGTTCTTCAACGTCAACACGCAGATTCGTGTTGCAATATTCGTCAAAATTCAGAACGCGAAACTCATATCCACCGTAATTCACATCGGGATAGTTATATCCGCTTTCGTTTGCGACAGTCGTGTCGGAAGACACATCAATACCGTCCGATGGTACTTTTTCCTCTCCGCAAGCGACCAACGGAAGCGCAGTGAGCAAGCTCAGTAAAATTGCAAGAGTTCGATTAGCTTTGTTCATTTCAAAGCCCTCCTTAAATTATTTCATAATATTATATCATAATTTAAAAGCTATTTCAAGGACAAATATTTATAAAATTTCGGGGGGGGGGGATGATTTTTGTATAAATTGTCAATATATTGTGAGGTCAAAAAAAACCTTCAAAAATAAATTGCGGTACAACGCATTTTTTTGTAAAAAACTTCTTGACAAATCTTGTCTAATGTGCTATAATAATATCAACAACAATTGCTGTCTTGCTTTGGTCTCAGCTATCAAATATATACACATAGCCATTGACCGAAATTTTTGCGGCGCAGATTTACAAAAAAGTATACTTTTTTGTAAATCCAAAGATCACCAAATCTTTTGTGAACCTTCGCCAATTCATGACTCAGCCGATCTATAGATTTACCCAATGCTATTATAACACAATTCCAAATAAAAGTCAATACTAAATTTACAAAAAAGTATACTTTATTGCAAAAAGAAAGGCAAATATTATGAAACTCAAGAAAACAATGAGCATTATCCTGTTGGTTTCGCTCCTCGCTTCGATAGCTTCCTGCGGAGAAAGCGGTCAGACAAACGAAACCACTTCAGGTGAAAATGTCGATACCACCACGACAGCAGCCGAGACCGACCGTCTCGATGAGCTCGGAGCAAAGAACTTCGGCGGAAAAACATTCACCATCCTCGATGCAAACGATCATCCGGATATGCACGTAAACGTACCGGGCGACTCGATGAACGGAGATATTGTCAATGATGCACTTTATGAGCGCGATTTAGCAATTGAAAACAGATATGGTGTAAATATCGAATATGTTCAGATTACAGGTGCTAAAAGTGGCACACAGACCATGAAGAACAGCATTCTCGCAGGTGATGATGAATACTCCCTCTGCATATCAACTCTGCTCGGCGGAACGCTCGGAACGATAGCACTCGACGGAGTTCTCGCAAATCTTTCGGACAACGAATACCTTTCTCTTGACCAAAACTGGTGGAGTAGCCTTATGTATGAGCATCTCCGTCTCGGCGATAAGATGTACTACACAACAGGTGACATCTCCCCGACAATGTATCAGATGGCAGCCTGCCTTTTCCTCAACACCGACCTCGCTGAGGACTACGGTATAACCACCGATTTCTGTCAGCTCGTCCGCGATGGAAAATGGACGCTCGATGAGCTTATAAAAACAACAAAGGGTCTGAACGAAGACCTCAACGATGACGGAGTTATGCACACTGCGGATGACTTCTTCGGTTTCGTGCATCAGGCTGCAAGCGGAGGACTCCCTGCAAACTATTTCATGACGACTCAGGGTGTAGAGCTTTCGACAATAAAAGACGATACCATAACCGTTGAGCTCGGCACAGAACACGCAACAGAGGTCGTTGAAAAGCTTCAGCAGATCATAATCCCCGGAATAAAAACCGATGACCAGAACGATCTGATCAACAAAGCCTTCAAGGAAAACCGCGCTCTCACAATGATACACTACGCAGAAAGCGCATCTGTTCATCTGCGCGATATGGTCGGAGATTATCTGATACTTCCCATGCCGAAATACGATGAAAATCAGGACAACTACCACTCCTTCTGCAACGCATGGGCTGACGCTTTCGTAGCGATCCCGATAACCGCAGATCCCGAATTTGCCGGCTTTATCACCGAAGCTATGGACTATTATTCATATAAGAATATCCGTCCCAAGGCATATGACCTCACATACAAGCAGAAGACCTCGCGTGACGAGAATTCAGCAGAAATGCTCGACATAATCTTTAATACCCTCTACATAGACTTCAACTGCATTTATAACTTCGGCGGTACGAACTCGGTAATCTCGAACGCCCTGCAAGGTACAGCAGGACTCGCAAGCGGACTCGCTTCGATAGAAGCAAAAACTCAGTCCGACATCGAAGCCTTCGTTGAAAGCTGGATGGGCTAAGTCTTATAAATGGCTCGTGACCTTAAAATGGCATCACGAGCCTTTTTGTCCGCAAGAAATATTTTTATCTGCAAGAACATCAAACGATTATTTCATAA
>CAZRVL010000140.1:0-4233 GCA_964603455.1 uncultured Lachnospiraceae bacterium | reverse complement strand
CGATCTGGAACTGCGGTGTCCGCACGGCTATCGCAAACGGCGGTGTCGTAAACGATCACCACGGTGTCGGTATGAAGCTCGGTCGTCTCATGAAGGAACAGTACGGTCCGGCTATGCAGGTATTCGAAGGCATAAAGAAATCGCTCGACCCGAACGGTATTATGAACCCGTTCAAGCTCGGACTTTGAGACGCGGCGGAGAGGTCTGAAACAAGTTTTCAAGCCTGACAGTTTTTGCCGTTATTCGGTGTGATCAATGCCGTAACGGCGAGAACTGTAAGATATTGTGAAAGGAATGCTTATAAAATGTTAATATCACAGAGAAGTAAAGAAACCATCGATGCTTGCCGTTTCTGTTGGATGTGCCGTCACGTCTGCCCGATAGGTAATGCTACCGGTCAGGAGAGGAACACCGCACGCGCTCGTGCGCTGACACTTTCTCTTGTTGAAAGAAATGCCTGTGAGCTCACCGATGTCATCGACAATGTTTATGAGTGCGCACTTTGCGGCGGCTGTACGAACAACTGCATGACCGGTTGGGATCCTGTTAAGTTCACCAAGGAAGTCAGACTCGAAGCGGTTCAGAACGGAGTTGCTCCGGAATATATAAACAAGCTGATCGACAATATTCTCGAAAAGGGAAATGCTTATGCGATCGAAAAGACACCCGATGAGATAATCGATCTCGAAATGTCGCTCCCTACAGTTTCGGATACTCTGCTTTATCTCGGCACTGATGTAAGATACAAAGCTCCGGCATATGCTGTTGATGCTGCGGCTGTACTTACCAAGGCGGGAGTTGAATTTACTGTCCTTAAGGATGAGCCTGACAGCGGTGCTGCGCTCGATTTCCTCGTCGGAGAGGCTGATGAGACCAAGAAGGCGGCTGAAAAGTGCGCCAAGGCTATCGCTGCCTTCAAGAAGGTAATCGTTCTCGATCCTGCCGATGCTAAGATGATGAAGCACGAATACAAGGAATGGGGTATAGCTCCCGACACCGAGATCGTTACCTTCACTTCTGTAGTATCCAAGCTCGTTGCTGACGGTGCTCTCAAGGTAAAGAAGCTGAATGTCCCGGCAACATATCAGGACAGCTTCGCACTCGTTCGCGACCTCGATGAAGTCGAAGAACCGCGTGTGTTCATGAATGCCTGCACAGAGCTTCATGAGATGCTGCTCAACCGCAAGGAGCTTATTTGGGGCGGAAACACGCTCATGGCTGAATATATGCCTGGTGTAATATCGCTCGTTGCCCAGAATCGCTGGAAGAACGCAGAGCATGTCGGCGCAAAGCTGCTCGTTGTTGCAAGTCCGTCCGAATATGTTGCGCTTGAAAATGAAAAGCCTGAGGATATGGAAATAATGTCCGTACCCGAACTTATTCTATCGGCACTTTAATAATTCTTTGTTGCGCCGGCATACGCTTTTTTGTCGGCGCAATATTGGCATATAATATAATGAAAGGAAGCTCCGTTTCGGGGCTGTTTAGAAGATAATGTTAGTTTCGTTTGATGAAGTACTCTCGCTCGCCGATAAGGGCGGATTTGCTATTCCCGCATTCAATGTTTACAATATGGAAACTGTCATGGGCATAATCGCCGGTGCAGAAGAGGCAAAAGCTCCGGTCATCCTCCAGTTCTATTCGCGTCTTGCGGCAAATGAGGAGGGCTATTACCTTTCCCCGATCATTCTCGCAGCAGCAGAAAAGGCAACCGTTCCGGTCTGCTTCCATCTTGACCACGGCGCAGGTGATAAAGAGGTCATGCGCGCTATCCGTTACGGTGCGACCGGAATCATGATCGATGCTTCTACCAAGCCGCTCGAAGAAAATATCGCTGTCACAAAGCAGATCGTTGAATTCTGTGCATACAATGGCATTCAGGTAGAGGGGGAGATCGGTCATGTCGGCTCTGCTGCGAATGAAGACAATCTTACCGCTTCGACCACTGTAGAAGAGGCTACTACCTTTGCAAAGGGCTCGGGCGTTCGCGCTCTCGCTGTAATGGTCGGAACTGCTCACGGAAGATATAAGAAAGCTCCGAAGCTCGATATTGACCGCATTGCCGAGATCCACGCGGCAAATCCTGAGGTATCGCTCGTTCTGCACGGCGGATCAGGTGTTCCGGACGATCAGATACAGGCGGCTGTCAAGGCAGGTATCAGAAAGATAAACTTCGGTACGGATGTATGCTATTCATTCCTCGACAAGGTGTTCGAGACTTCAAGAAGCCTTATCGCAGTCGATCTCTTCATGAAGGACGCTATACAGAACGTTAAGGCATTTGCTATCGAAAAGATCAACCTTCTCGGCGCAAACGGCAAGGCTGAATAATAGGCATTCGGTTCTAAAGCTCGGTGGTCGGTGAATATTGATGAATTGCCGACCGTGTTATTAGGAAGATGATATAAAAAATATGAAGAAAATAACCGGTATAGGAGCGAACGAGGACACTTCGCAGATCAGATTACCGGTGATAGTATTAAGGAGATGATATAAAGGAATTATGAAGAAGATAATTGGTATAGGAGCGAACGTGTTTGATACCCTCGTTATGCTCCCCGAATATCCCACAGAGGATACGAAAATGAAGGCTGATGAGATCAAGTCTGTCGGCGGCGGTCCTACCGCGACCGGACTCGTTGCGGCTGCAAAGCTCGGCGCAGAGCTTGATGTAAAGGTCGATTTTATCGGCAGCGTTGCCGATGATGACCGCGGACACTATCTGCTTTCGGACTTTGCGCACTGGGGTGTCGGAACTGAAAATGTTGCGGTCGAGCCGAATTGCGAATCATTTTGTTCGTTTGTGCTTCTCAGCGCAAAGGAGAAGACACGCACTTGTGTTTTCCATCGCGGAAACAAGCCTGCGCTCGTTCTCAGTGAAGCACAGAAAAAGGTAATTTCCGATTCTGACATACTTATGGTCGATGGCAATGAGCTTGACGCAGCTGTCGAGGGCGCAAAGGTAATCAGAGCTGCCGGAGGAAAGGTCTTATATGATGCCGGAGGTCTTTATCCGGGCATCGAAAAGCTGCTGCCGAATGTGGATATTCTCATCCCGTCTGAGGAATATTCTCTCGGTCACACAGGCTGCAAGACTGCCGAAGAAGCTGCAAAGAAGCTATTTGACACCTATCATCCCGAAGTAGTCGTTATCACTCAGGGAAAGCGCGGCGGCATAGTTTACGATGGTGAACTCACATCTTATGGTATAATCGACACTCCAGTCGTTGATTCAAACGGTGCCGGAGATGTATTCCACGGTGCATTTGCATTCGCTATGACACAGGGTTGGGATCACAGAAAATGTGCAATGTTTGCTTCGGCAACATCCTCGCTGAAGTGTACAAGAGTCGGCGCAAGAGCGGCTGTCCCCACATACAATGAAGTTATTAATATTTTAAAGGAGAACGGTTACGATGAATTTTAAGAAAACATGGACAAAAAAGTACGGTAAATCCGAGATCTACAAGGCAGGCGAGTGCGCTTGCAAGAAGGTAGAGATGGATATGCTCCGTCTCGCTGACGGTCAGGCAAAGTCCTACCGTGAGGAGAACAAGGAGTACGCGCTCGTTATCCTCGGCGGAAAATGCACTGTAAAGGGCGAGAATTTCTGCTTTGAAAACGCAGGAAAGCGCAAGGATGTATTTGATGGTGCGGCTACCTGTATTTATGTTCCGAGAAACACCCCCTTCACGATCACAGGCATCGGTGAGGTATCTATCGCCGTTTCCAAGTCGCCTGCGACAAAGGATTTCAAGCCGGCTATTATCAATCCTGAGGATGTCGTTATAAAGAACCTCGGTAAGCCCGGTTGGGAGCGCGAGGCTCACTTCATTCTCGATGACCGTACCGATGCTGAGATGCTTTACATCGGTGAAGCATTCGTAAAGGGCGGTCAGTGGGCAAGCTATCCGCCTCACAAGCACGATGACGACAATATGCCGACCGAGGCTGAGACCGAGGAGATCTACTACTACGAGTTCAAGAAGGAGACCGGCTTCGGTATCCAGCGCGTTTACACGATGGAGGGCGACATCGACGAGACCTACACCGTAAAGTCGGGCGATTTCGTTGAGATCCCGCGCGGCTATCACCCCTTCCACGCAGATCCCGGCTACGACAACTACTACATCTGGATCATGGCAGGAAAGGATCGCGGCTTCTTCATGACTACCGATGAGGAGCACGCATGGCTGAACAAATGAGCAAGCTCGATATTTTAAGAGAAAAGAA
>CAZRVL010000139.1:0-4258 GCA_964603455.1 uncultured Lachnospiraceae bacterium | reverse complement strand
AGCTTGAGAGCGAGGGGAGCAGTCATCAACATGGTGTGGCTATTATACAAAATGCAAATTTTGTATAATTTAGGGAATCTGAATACGGGCTTTTGCAAGGACTTTCCGGATTTTCGCGTATTTTTTCAAAAAAATCCGGATTTTTTCATATTTTGCATATCCGGACGATTTTTTCGCGGATTCGAACTTACATACATTTATTATGTTTGTATCTGCACACAATTTATGCGCGGCTCATGATTTTTTCTCACAAGCCGCGCAATTTTTTATTTTCCTTCGTAGAAATCCTTAAGCAGCTTCGTAAATTCGCCCATCCAGTACGGCAGATCTTCGGGTCTGCGCGATGTCACCAAATTCCCATCGACCACCACACGCTCATTTTTATAGTTCGTGCCGCAGTTGATCAGATCGTCACGAATGCCCGGATAACACGTTGCCGTGCGACCTTTGAGCCGTCCGGTCGAGATCAAGACCTGCAATCCATGGCATATCGCCGCGACCGGCAGATTTTTGTCCATAAAATATCTCACCGCGTTCAAAATATGTTCATTTTGACGTAGCTTTTCTGGTGCTATGCCGCCCGGAATTATCACGCCGCCGTAATTTTCGGGCTTGATCTCCTCAGGCAAAAGATCGGCTTCGATCTTGAAATGATATTTCGCGTTGATCACGCGCTTTTCAAGCGATGCGACCTCAACTTCATAGCCTTCCTCAAGCATTCTGAAATACGGATACATGACCTCACTGTCATCACAATTGTCGTATGTTATTAACAAAATCTTCATTTTTGTTGATTTCCTTTCAATTCTTCGACAAATTCCTTCATTTTTTCGATAGCCTTCGTGATGTGCTCGACTGAATATGCATAGGAAATTCGTGCATAACCCTCGCCGCAGTCACCAAACGCAGTTCCTGGGACTATCGCGACATTCTTTTCGTCAAGCAGTCTCTGGCAAAATTCATCGCTCGACAGCCCGAATTCGCCGATATGCGGAAATACGTAGAATGCGCCCTGTGCCTCGAAGCAATTTATGCCGATCTTGCGCAGTCCGTCGATTATGTAGCGTCTGCGGCGGTCGTATTCATCGCGCATCATCTCAATATCGCCGTCACCGTTTTTGAGTGCCTCAATCGCGGCAAGCTGGCTCGTTGTCGGCGCGCACATTATCGCGTACTGATGTATCTTGTGCATCTGCTCGACAAGCTCGTGCGGCGCACACAGGTAGCCGAGTCGCCATCCGGTCATCGCATACGCCTTCGAGAAGCCCGAAACGGTTATCGTGCGCTCCCACATACCGTCAATAGCGGCGATAGGCGTGTGCTTGAAGCCGTAGGTCAATTCGGCGTATATCTCGTCCGAAAGTATCATTATATTTGTCGGGCGCAGCACCTCGGCGAGCTTTTCCAGCTCTTCCCTTGTCAAGACCGCTCCGGTCGGATTGTTCGGGAACGGAAGTATCAAGAGCTTGGTCTTCGGGGTTATCGCATTTTTCAGAGCTTCGGGGGTCAGCTTGAAATCATCCTCGGGCTTAGTTTCAATGAATATCGGCTTTCCGTGCGCAAGCTCGACTATCGGTCCGTAGCAGACGAATGCCGGCTGAGGGATTATGACCTCATCGCCCGGCTCGACAAGTGCGCGGACAGCAAGATCGATAGCTTCGCTTCCGCCGACCGTGACTATCGTCTCCTTTTTGGGATTGTAGGTTATGCCGAAGCGGCGGTTCAAATAGTTGCATATCTCCTGACGAAGCTCCATTATTCCGTCATTCGAGGTGTAGTATGTACGTCCGCGTTCGAGCGATTCAATGCCGACAGCGCGGATGTGGTAAGGGGTCATGAAATCGGGTTCACCGACAGTCAGCGAAATTACATCCTTTCGGTCGCCGAGCAGGTCAAAAAATTTTCGTATGCCCGATGGCTTTATGCTGACCGCCGTTTTAGACAAAATGCCGGAATAGTCCATCAGAGCTGACCTCTTTCATCTGTCTCGGCAGGTCCGTATATAACGCCCTTGTCCTTGTATTTACGGAGAACGAAGTGAGTTGCGGTCGCAACTATCGAATCGAGTGTCGAGAGCTTCTGTGCGACAAAATATGCGACTTCCTTCATAGTTCTTCCCTCGATGAAAACGGCGAGATCGAAGCTGCCGCTCATGAGGTAAAGGGATTTCACCTCGGGATAATTGAATATCTTTTCAGCCACCTTGTCGAAGCCACGGTCACGCTGAGGTGCGACCTTAAGCTCAATCAGCGCGGTCACATATTCTCTGTCGGTCTTGTCCCAGTCAACGAGCGTCTTGTAGCCGAGTATAACGCCGTTTTCCTCGTACATTTTCATCTGTTTTTTAATATCGCCGACTTCTTTTCCGAGCATTACAGCGAGCTGATCTGCCGTGAGTCTCGCGTCATTTTCGAGAAGCTGCAAAAATTCGAATTTATTCTCAGACATTGTAAGATTTCCTTTCAATACTATATATTCTTCGGCAGATCTCTGCCTGCCATGATCTTTTCGTAGGACAGACCGAATTTTTCGGCAATATCCCTCGCATACGACTTTCCGTCCGGCTTTGCGCGGATTATCTCGAATGAGCGTTCACTGCCCTTTATTCCGGCAACGAGCGTGTCTATCGGCGAACCGCCGCATTCGGCACATTTTTGGTTTATCTCATCGAGCTGGCTCGACAATTCATGAAGGTGGGTCGAGAAAAGGCAGCGACAGCCGATCATCGAGAATCCAGTCAGAACCTCGGAAGCTATGTACGATGCCTCGTAAGAGCCGGTCGAGCTGAAGGATTCATCGAGCAGGATAAGGCTGTTTCGGTCTAGTGTTTTGAAGATTTCGGCAAGTCTCGCGCATTCCTCGCCGAGTCTTCCCTTTTCGATAGCTTCGTCACCGTCACTTCCCGCCGGAAAATGCGTATATATTGCCGTGACAGGCGATATTACCGCTTCGTCTGCCGGAACAGGCAGACCGAGCTGGGCGAGAGCCTGAGCCTGACCGACCGCGCAGGTTATTACCGATTTACCACCGCGGTTCGGACCCGTGAGGACGTAAATTTTCGCGTTTTCATCGAAATCAATGTCGTTTTTGACCATTTTCGCGTTGACCTTGAGCGCGACACAGGGATTGTAAAGTCCCTTTATGTTAAATTCGCGATCTTCCATCGGCGCGATAGTCGGCTTCACGAGGTTTTCGCCGCGGCTCTTGAGCGCGAGGAGGAGGTGCTGTGCCTTCGTGAGAAATTCGATCTCTGGCATTATTCTGAGCAGGAAATCGGTGTTCGACAGCACATACGACTGGACGAGCTGTCTCCATGCGCGGATGTCTGCCTTGAAAATGTCGTTCATAGCATTGTTGAAGGCATTCGTGAAGGCAATCTTAGCGTTATCGGTGTTCGAGTGGGTATACGGGATGAGCGGCGCGATACAGGTATAATCGCTGTCCTTGAAGTCCATTCGGAGTATCTTATCTATGACCTTCCCCGATTTGAACTGTTCGGCGTTGAGCGACACGACACCGGCATCGACCGGGCGAAATTCGTTGTCGAGGTTCACGCCGATGGTTATCGACTTGACCTCATGCACCTTTGCGGTCAGCTCGCCGAGCTGGCGGTTGAGGTTTTTATAGTAATCCGATTCGGAAAGTTCGACGATTGTATCAGTCATTCGCTTAAAGGCATCCGACTTGACATTTCCACGCACCGATTGAAAGCCCTTTGCGAGCTTTGAAACTATATCTATATACAGTTCTATTTCTGTAATGCTGTAAAGATAATTTTTTGCGACCTCGGTCTCGGATTTTATGCGTCTGAGTTCAACGATGTCGTTCAGGAGCTTAAGTGTGGATTTGAGTGTATCGACAAGTGTAGGATTTTCCAAAAGGTCTTCCATCGTGGCGAGTCTGTATTCGATAGTCGCCTTATCGGTCGTCAAATAGTCCGACAGATTCGAATTTTTCAGGTCGATCAAAAAATCAAGCCCCAATTCGGTGATAACTTCGTCCGAGATCTGCACCTTCTCCCCTGCAACGTGCTCACCGTCCGGATAAAGAAGGCTGAATGTAGAGTCTAACATATGATTCCTTTCTGGTGTATGATTGATTATGGCGGGGGAGGAGGGGAGACCTCTTTTGGAAAAGAGGTCTCCCCTCCTCCCTCGTACCCCCACCACCTTTTCCCTAAAACTTTAAACAATGGGCAGTTTACAGGAAAGCGAAAAGGCGAAATTTTTGTCTTGGGGGTGTTAAAAGTTTATATTTT
>CAZRVL010000138.1:0-4364 GCA_964603455.1 uncultured Lachnospiraceae bacterium | reverse complement strand
TTCGGACGCGATTGTACGAGAGAATCGAAGAACAGTTGAAGCAGAAGGCAAGCGGTGTGAAGAAGCTGTTCGAAGCAGTCGAGCAGGAACGGAGAATCATCTTGGAGGCAAGCGGTGCAACGAGTGAAGCAGAGCTTGCCGATATGATTATTGAGTTGCAAGCGGAGGAGAAGGAGCTTGCAACAAGTGCTGCTGAGAAGAAGGCTATCTGTGTAGCGAAGGATGCAGAGGTTGCCAAGGGGAAGCAGATAGAAGCCTTGTTTGTAGAAGCACAAGCATCGCAGGACGCGTATCAGCAGGCGAAGAAGATGCAAGAAGAAGCAGAACCGATTCGCCGTGAATGGCAGACGGCAATGCAGGCACAGAAGCTGGCAACGGCAGATACGTATTTGACGCAGGAAGAAAAAAGCTATGAGCAGAAGAAGCTATCGCTGGAACAGGCGATTCGTACGCATAGTACAGCACGTCAGACCTTGACGGAGCAGACTGCCCTTTATGAGAAGGAAAAGCTGCGGGAACAGGAGCGAGAGCAAGCTCGCGAGGAACGCAACCGTCTGGATAAGCTGACCGAGGATGCGATGTGTCTTGTAGCGGCAGAGAAGGAACGCGAAGCGGCACAGAAGGCAGAAGAGACGGCTCGTAAGAAGTGGCAAGAGCAAAAGACGAAATGCCAAAAATACGAGGATGCCTTAGCCGAGCTGAATAAGCAACGCGAAGCGAAATTGCAGATGGCAAAAGAGCTGGCAAGT
The DNA here is from genome assembly GCA_964603455.1 of uncultured Lachnospiraceae bacterium. Classification (GTDB taxonomy): domain Bacteria; phylum Bacillota; class Clostridia; order Oscillospirales; family CAG-272; genus Flemingiibacterium. The sequence continues at coordinate 3,615 of CAZRVL010000138.1, read as the reverse complement.
CTATCGACGGATAATGAACGGCTAAGCAGACTCTATCAGACGAGCGTAGAACGAGATAATGTTTCACGTGAAATCATGGCAGAAGAAGCAAATCTCAAGGAGCTGACAGCGAAGGTGCTTGAGCTGGACAGACGCAGACAAGAAGCAGAGACTCAGCATCACGAGGTAGAGATGCGGTGGCAACAGGCACAGGCAGGCATCTTGGCACAGACGCTGGCAGAGGGCAGTCCGTGCCCTGTCTGCGGTTCGCTCCATCATCCGACGCTTGCGGTAGCGGGACAAGCTCCGAGCGAAGAGGAGCGAAAGACCGCGAAGCGTACAGCAGACGAGATGCGGACGCAACATACGAACGCGAACTTAGAGCTTGCTACGCAGAAGGCACATCAGGATGCTCGCCTCAAGAAGCGTGAGGAGCTGACGGCTACCTTAGGAGAGGCAGTTATGACGACGCAAGAGCTGGGAGAACAGCTTGCCGTTGCTACGCAGAAGGTAAAAACAGCCTCGCTTGCGGCAGAAGAAGCAGAGAAGCTCAAGGTACGAATCCAGAACGGAGAGAAGATATTTGCCGATACGGTCAAAGCTCGTGACGAGTCGCAGGAGCTGTATCAGAAGGCAGAAGGAATGGTACGCAGCAGTCAAGCTATCGTAGAGGAACGGAAGGGCAAGGTGCCGGCAGAGTTGATGGCAGAAGGAGCGTTAGAGCAGGCGAAGAAGCAGGCTGATGCTCGTATCAAGATGCTTGCCGAAGCATGGCAGAAGGCAGAGCAAGCGTACCAGACCGCACAAGCAAGACTCGTGAAGGCGGAGGCTGACGAAGCATCTGCTCAGAGGAGTGCTGCGGAACAAGAACACAAGTGTAGACAGCTGAAGGAAGATTTGCTGGCAGAGGGCCGAGAGCTTGGGTTTGCGAATCGTGAGCAGATTCATGCGGCGATGCGTGAAGCCAAATGGCTTACGGCGACGGAGGCGAAGCTCAAGGAGATTGACGAGACGGCACTGGCTGCACGTGACCGCTCTGTTCGCGGACAAGAGGCTATCGCCAATCAGATAAGACCGGACTTATCGCAGCTGACAGAAGCGAAAAAAACGGCAGATACGATATATTTGGAAGCTGTCAAGGAGCAACAGACGAAAAAGGACACGATTCGGCAGAAGAAGAATCATCAAGAACGTCTTGCCGATTGTGCGAAGCGTACCGGTAGCCTAGAGGCAGGATATCGTATCGTAGGGAAGCTGGCAGGCATTGCCGGCGGTGACAACGAGAAGAAGCTGACCTTCCAGCGGTATGTATTAAGCGAGCTGTTGACGGAGGTTGCCGAGGTGGCAAGCATTCGACTGCTCAAGATGAGTCGTCATCGCTATACGCTTCAGCGTACCGACGAGCGTGCCAGAAAGAATGCGGCGGGAGGTCTGGAGCTGGAGGTATTCGATAATCTGACCGGGCTTGCTCGCCCAGTCGGTACACTTAGTGGCGGAGAGGGCTTCTTGGCATCGCTGGCATTGGCACTCGGATTAGCCGATGTCGTGCAATCGTATGCGGGCGGGATTCGTCTGGATACGATGCTGATAGATGAAGGCTTCGGCACACTTGACCCGGAGATGCTGGATTTTGCTATTTCGACGCTCTTAGAATTGCAAAAGGGCGGACGATTGGTCGGCATTATCTCGCACGTACCGGAGCTGAAAGAACGAATCGATGCAAGGCTTGAGGTCTTGCAAACCAATCATGGAAGTACGGCAGTATTTCACGTCGGATAGGAGGAGTTGCGATGGGATTGACCCTCGTATGGGGCAGAAGCGGTAGCGGGAAGAGCCGATACTGTTTAACCGAGATTGCCAAGCAAATAGAAGATAACCCGAACGGATCGCCACTCATCCTGCTGCTTCCTGAGCATGCGACGTTCATGGCAGAACGTCACTTGGCAGAGATGACAGGCGGATATATCAGAGCCTATATTTTCGGCTTTAAGCGATTGGCACATCAGGTATTGCGTTCGCAGGGCGGAGCACTTCGTCCGAGCGTATCGGAATTGGGTAAGAAGATTCTGCTGATGCGGTTTTTGCACCAACGCCAAAATGAGCTGTTGAAGCTCGGCAAGGCATCGCGTCAGCCGAACTTTAGCGAGGTCATGCTTGCTCTCGTGCAGGAGTTCAAGTCATATGAGGTGACACCGCAGGACATTGCCAAGGTGGCAGGCGAGCTGGCAGGAACTGAGCTGGGAGCGAAGCTGACGGATATTGGAGAGCTATATCAGGACTATCAATCGGCAATCGAAGAGGCTTATACCGACCCCGATGACACGCTGACGCTACTTGCCAATAAGATTGGTGAAGCCGAGCTGTTTCGCGGGGCATCGGTATGGATTGACGGATTTCGTTGGTTCAATCCGAGAGAGATTAGTGTCTTGAAGGCGATGCTGTCGGCGGGTGTGCCGGTGACGGTTACGCTGACACTGGCAGATGTAGACAGCCCGGCAAGACAGGAGGAAGCAGACTTGTTCCGTCGCCAATTCGAAACAAGGCAAACGCTGATTGCACTGGCGAAGGAATGCCAGACGGAATACCGAGAGAAGGAGCTTGCGACTAGCTACCGCAATCGCGAAAATGAAGTCGGTGCGTATATTGAGCGGGACTTCTTCTTGCGGGGGGCGACTGCCTTCAATGGCAATGCGGCAGGGCTTCGTGTGATAGAAGCATCGACTCATCGACGGGAGGTTACCTATGTCGCCAATGAGATTCGTCGATTGTGTCGCGAAGAAGGCTATCGATATCGCGATATTGCCGTTCTGACGCGTGGAGAAGGATATTATGATATCATCAGCGATGTATTCGATAACTATGAGATTGCGTATTTTGCCGAGCAAAAGAGAAAAGCGATTCATCATCCGTTGGCAGAGCTGATTAGAGCGTCGTTGGAGGCGGTGCGTACCTGGAGCTATGAGGCGATTTTTTGCGTATTGAAAACGGAGTTTTTCCCGCTGACACGCGATGAGATTGATCGCTTAGAAAACTATGTGTTGGCGTTCGGCATTCGTGGCTCGTACTGGACGCAAGCAGAGCCTTGGACGATGCGAAAGCGTCTGCTCTTGGAGGAAGATGAGCTGAGCGAAGAGGCAGAAGAGGAGCTTAGTCGCATCAATGACAGTCGGATGAGGGCTGTTTTACCGCTCAAGGGATTAGCGGACTCGCTAAAAAAAGCCAAGACTATCACGCAGTATATGACGGCAATCTATCTCTACTTAGAGGAACTGGATGTACCGGCGAAGCTGACTGCGTGGGCGGATGAGGAGACGAAGGCAGGCAATCTGACTGCGGCGGCAGAGCAGATGCAGATATGGAAGCAGGTTATCGTATTATTGGAGCAGATTGCCGAAGTGGGTAAAGATGAGCCGGTGCGAGTACGCGATATGATTGCTCTGATTGACAGTGCCTTGGAGGCAATGGAGTTCAGTCTCGTTCCGCAGGGGCTTGACCATGTGGCGATTGGCTCGATGGAGCAGAACAATGCCGAGAATCTGCCGATTGTGTTTTTGCTGGGCGTAGAGGATGGTGTATTGCCCAAACGTAGTGGTAAGGAAGGCTTGCTCAACGATGGTGAGCGTCAGACTCTGTATG
>CAZRVL010000137.1:0-4428 GCA_964603455.1 uncultured Lachnospiraceae bacterium | reverse complement strand
GATGAAGCTGGACGCGGACCATTGGCAGGACCGGTAGCAATCGGAGCGTGTATCTTACCGAAGGATTGCTTCCTCGAAAAGCTGAATGATTCCAAGAAGCTGTCGGAGAAGCAGCGTGATATTCTCTACGATCAGATTACTGCGTGTGCTATCGCTTGGAAGGTCATCTTCGTATCGGAAGAAGAGATTGATACGAAGAACATCTATCAGGCAACGGTAGATGGGATGTATCGGGCGATTGAAGAGCTGTCTGTGCGTCCTGATGGCGTATTGATTGACGCTGTACCGCTACCCAAGCTTACACACCCGAATGAATCTCTCATCAAGGGCGATGCCAAGAGTGCTTCGATTGCGGCGGCATCTATCTTAGCGAAGGTATCGCGTGACCGATTGATGATGCAATATGACCAAGAGTATCCGATGTATGGCTTCGCTAAGCATAAGGGATACGGTACGGCAGAACACGTTGCCGCGATACAAAAGTACGGAGCCTGTCCGATTCATCGCAAGACGTTCGAGCCGATTGCGTCGCTCTTACGCGAGGATGTGTAATGGACAATAAGGAGCTGGGACAATTCGGTGAGGAATATACGGCATCGTATCTTGCTGATAAGGGCTATCGAATTCTAACGCGTAATTATCGCACGCGATATGGTGAGATTGATATTATCGCCATGCAAGACGATACGGTAGTATTCATCTAGGTGAAGGCAAGACGTAGCCGAATCTACGGTGAGCCGAAGGAGGCTGTCAGCAGTCGTAAGCAACAGAAGCTCATTACGACGGCGTTGATATATTTGCAAGAAAACAAGTGGGAGGAGAAGGCATGTCGATTCGATGTGGTGGAAGTGGTATTCTTGGCGAACGGAACGGTGAAGCCACACCATATCGAGAATGCTTTTTCACAGTGAAGGAGATTGTATGAAGATTGTAGTAGGAATGACAGGGGCAAGCGGTTCAATCTATGCGGTGCGTCTGTTGGAGGTATTGGCACAAGCCGGATGCGAGGTGCATTTTGTCGCTAGCGAAAGCGGTTGGGAGGTACTCGAGTATGAGTGCGGTCTGACACGTAGCGATATTGAAAAGCGTGTACACTGCGTTTATGATGTGAATAAGATTGGTGCGGCAATCGCAAGCGGGTCGTTCCGTATGGATGCTATGGTAATCGTACCTTGCTCGATGCGGACATTGGGGGGGATTGCCAATGGTATTGCCGACAATCTCTTGATGCGGGCGGCAGATGTAGCGATGAAAGAAGGCAGACCGCTCTATATTGTGCCGAGAGAGACTCCTCTCAGTGCGATTCATCTGGAGAATATGCTCAAACTTGCTCGACTGGGGGTACGGATTATTCCTGCCATGCCGGGATTCTATCATCGTCCGCAGAATATGGACGAGCTGATAAATATGCTGGTTGGCAAAATCTGTGACCAGATTGGCATTGAGCATACGCTGTTTGAACGTTGGCAAGGATAAAATAGTAAAGCAGGTGTTGTGATGTTCGCGGAAACGATAGGAGCAACGACTCTGGGAATAGACGGAAAACTGATTCATGTAGAAGTTGATATTATGAATGGCTTGCCTGCGTTCGAAATCGTAGGTCTGCCTGAGGCGGCAGTCAAAGAATCGAAAGAAAGAGTGCGGTCAGCAATCAAGAATTCGGGGTTTCAGTTCCCGACCAAACGCATTGTTATCAATCTTGCTCCGGCTCAGCTCAAGAAGAACAGCTCAGGTCTCGACTTGCCAATTGCTATGGGAATTTTAGCGGCAAGCGGACAGATCAAGCTTGATGCGTGCCAAGATTTTATGCTAATTGGTGAGCTGTCGCTGGAAGGTAAGCTGCGTGGTGTGCATGGCGTACTGCCAATGGCAATCCACGCCAACGAGCAGGACATTCATAAAATCATTGTGTCGGAGGATAATAAAGAAGAGGCTGCCTTAGTCGATGGTCTGGCAGTCTATGCGTGCGATACCCTGCGAGAAGCGATTCTCTTCATCGAAGGGGAGCTTACGATTGAGCCGTGGCAAGCAACGCCATTTGATGATGATACTCTTGCGGAGCGATGCGATTTCGCCGATGTGCAGGGGCAACGTGCCGCTAAGCGAGCATTGGAGATTGCTGCGGCGGGCGGACATAATATCCTGATGAGTGGACCGCCGGGGAGTGGCAAGACAATGCTGGCACGACGGATTCCGACGATATTACCATCCTTGACGAAACGTGAAGCACTCGAGATTACGAAGATATACAGCATTGCAGGCTTCTTGAAGCAGCAGTCCGGTCTGATTCAACGCAGACCGTTCCGCAGTCCGCATCATACCATTTCGGACGTGGGGATGATTGGTGGTGGACGTATCCCGAAGCCGGGGGAGGTTACACTCAGCCATCATGGTGTACTGTTCTTGGATGAGTTTCCCGAGTTTTCGAAAGAAGCATTAGAAGCACTCCGTCAGCCCTTGGAGGATTTTGAAGTGACGATTGCTCGTGCCAATGCAACGCTGACATATCCGGCTAAGTTCCTCTTGATTGTAGCGAAGAATCCTTGTCCGTGTGGCTATTACGGTGATGCAGAGCATACGTGTAGCTGTACGCCGGCAGAAGTACGGCGATATAATCGCAAGATATCCGGTCCACTGCTTGACCGTATTGATTTGCAGATATGCGTACAGCGATTGCCGTATGATGAGCTAAAGCATGGTGCCACGCAGGAGACTTCGGCAGAAATTCGGGCAAGGGTAGAGAAGGCTCGTAATCGACAGATAAAACGACTACTTCCGTATGGACTGTTTTGCAACAGTCAGATGGGACATCGTGAGCTGAAAAAGCTTTGTCCGATGACATCCGATGCCGAAGCTCTCTTAGGGCAGGCATATCAGCAGATGAAGATGAGTGCACGTAGCTATGACCGTATTATCAAGGTTGCCAGAACGATTGCCGACCTTGCCGAGTCGGATATGATTGAGGCGATTCATATTGCGGAGGCGGTACAGCTTCGCAGTATACCGGAGGATTCCCTCAATCAATAGGAGAATTGGGCTGTCGGATGAGGTATCTCGTCTGGCGGCATCTCTTATACGTGCGTTAGAGAGAAGGAGAATGAAGCGATGATTACAGGTAAAACGAATTGTGTCGGTATTCTCGGATATCCAGTAGGACATTCCTTGTCGCCGGTGATGCACAATGCCGCATTCAAAGCCAATCAAATGGATTATGTCTACATTCCGCTACCGACTGAGCCGAGCGAGCTTGAGACGGCTGTTCGTGCCTTGAAGGTATGGAACTTTTGTGGGGCGAATGTGACGATTCCGCATAAGGTACAGGTAATGGAATATCTCGATGAGATTGACGAGGATGCCAGAATGATTGGGGCTGTCAATACGATTGCGATTCGAGATGGGCGTGCAGTCGGCTCGAATACAGACGGAATTGGGTTTATTGCTTCACTTCGTAAGGCAGATGCTCCGCCCGAAGGTGGTGAAGCAGTCCTTCTCGGTGCAGGCGGTGCGGCACGTGCTGTTGTGTGGGGTTTGATTCAGAATGGAATCGAGAAGATTACGCTGGTTGTACGAAACGAGGAGAAGGGTAAGGCGTTTGCCGAGCGATTCACGCAATATGGTGATATTACGGTGACGGTATTCGGTAGTGCGGTAGCACAGGCAGCACTACGCACGTGTACACTTCTTGTCAATACGACACCGCTTGGTATGGCACCGAATATTGATGATATGCCTGAGGTCGATTGGCAGGATGTAGCAGAGCAGGCTGTCGTCTATGATCTGATCTATACACCGTTGATGACACGATTCTTGACAGAGGCAAAATCGCACGGTCACCGCGTAATAAACGGCAAGGATATGCTGATAGAACAAGGTGCGGCATCGTTTGTCTGTTGGACAGGTATTGAGCCGAATCGCCGTAGTATGGAGGATGCGTTTGACTGCTTTTGGGCGAAACGGCAGAAAACGGAATAATATTGTATTCCTACTAAAAAACAGGTATAATAAAACTGTTACTTTGTAACATAGCAAGGAATTTGATAGAGAAAGTAGTTGATAACGATGTTCCGTTTTTTGACGACCGGAGAATCGCATGGACAATGCTTGACAGCAATTGTAGAAGGCTTGCCGGCGGGTTTGAAGGTAGATATTGATAAGATTAATGAAGATTTGGCAAAGCGTCAGCAGGGCTACGGCCGTGGCGGACGTATGAAGATAGAGACTGACCGCGTAGAGATTGTATCGGGTGTGCGGTTTGGTGAGACGATGGGTGACCCGATTACCCTTCGCATCAAGAATAAGGATTGGGAGAACTGGACGGATCGTATGTCGGTCAGCGGTGCTCCTGCGGGAGAGACTGTTACGGCAGCTCGCCCCGGTCATGCGGATGTAAGCGGTATCTTGAAATACGACCGCAAGGATATCCGCGAT
>CAZRVL010000136.1:0-4450 GCA_964603455.1 uncultured Lachnospiraceae bacterium | reverse complement strand
CGAATGGCTTTTGGGTGTCCATATCGCAGATGTTTCACATTATGTAAAGCAAAATTCGCTCCTTGATAACGAAGCCTTTGAGCGCGGTATGTCGGTATATTTTGCCGATAAGGTGATACCGATGCTGCCCGAAGAGCTGTCGAACGGTGTCTGCTCGCTTAATCGCGACAGCGATAAATATACGCTTTCTGCGTTGATAAAGCTTGACAACAGTGGAAAAATACTTGAGACCTCCATTCATCGTGCGGTAATTTCATCGAAGGTGCGCGGAGTCTATTCGGAGCTTAACGATGTCATTGAGCTTGGCAGGGACTCGAAATTCTATGAAAAGTATGAATTTTTGTTTCCGGACATACTTCCGAATATCCTGAAAGTTTATGAGATATTGAAGAAAAAATCCGAGCTGCGCGGCTCGCTTGAGATAGAAACGGTCGAATCGGGAATATCTATAGACGAAAACGGTATGCCGATAGATATAACGCCGCGTGAACGCGGAATATCCGAGCGTGTTATAGAGCAGTTCATGCTTTGCGCAAACGAAGCTGTCGCTTCGTGGCTCAACGGAATGGATATGCCGTGTGTCTATCGGATACACGATGACCCACTGCCCGAAAGAGTCCGTGATTTCACACTTTTTGCCTTTAATCTCGGACTCGATGTCACACCGCTCAAACGAAGAAAGCTCCTTCCGTCAAGCTACGGCGCAGTATACGCCGATGCGAAGGAGAAGGGAATAGATAATATTCTGACGGTTATGATGCTCCGTTCGCTGGCGAAAGCGAAATATTCTGCCGCTCCCGGAAACCATTTCGGTCTGGGCTGTGAGCTTTACTGTCACTTCACCTCGCCGATTCGCCGTTATCCCGATCTTGCGGTTCATAGGATAATAAGTGCGATACTCGATGGGAATTTTGACTTTGAACGTCTTGAAGGGCTCGCAGAAGCGGCGGCTGTTCGTTCGAGCGAGAACGAGCTTAGAGTAGTGAATGCCGAGCGTGAGATAGATGACCTTTACAAAACTGTTTATATGTCAAAGCATATAGGCGAAAAATTCGATGCGGTGATAAGCTCTGTAACAACATTCGGATTCTTCGCGGAGCTTGAAAATACCTGTGAGGGACTTGTACCGATAAGCTCGCTCGATGGATATTTCGAATATGACGAGCGGATAATGGGCTTGGTCTACGGGAAAAAATCATATCGTCTCGGCGACAGGATAAGAGTTAGAGTCAAGGACTGCGATATAGTAACGCGCCGAATAGAGTTTGAGGTCACAAAATGATCTCTGCTAATAAATCTGCGGATAATTTGATCTGAAAACAAGTCTCTTTTCAGATAAGTCAGCTGAAATCGAGCCTATTATGAGTTTTGCTTTAAGAAACAAGATAAGCAATTACCGCGCACCTTACCGAATCGGCTGACGGCATAGCAAGCGTTCCGAGATCGAAGTTTCCCGCAAGATAGCGTGTCAGACTGACAAGCATAGATTTCGACATCGTTACCGCATTTCGGCAGAATTTGTATTTTTCGGCTTCTGAGTCAAGCTTCTCGGCGCATCTTGCGAGCAATATTAGTTCATCTCCACCAAAATTCTCGGATAACAGCCTTCGCAAACTCAGCGGATCTACAAAATCAAGCTGCGGAAGTGAATTATCCTTCCGCCATGAATTAAGTCCGAGCATTAACTTCTCGTCCGCGATGTCAGACTCGGCTTCAAGATAACCGAGTCTTTTCAGCTCTGCCGATGCAAGATATACGATATGTGAACGCTCACCGGAAAATACGATCCCGATCTGCTCTGCATTTTGCACGATCACACGCTTCACCTTCCTTTTGATAACAGTATATCCTGATGAATGCGTTCGAAACGTGTCAGATTTTTCACAATTCGGGAATTTGTTTACAATTTACACTTGATTAAATCGGAGTAAAATGGTATAATTTAAATCGGAAGTTATTTTAATCAGCATGGAGAAAGAAATGGAAACTATTACCAAAAAAGTCATGATACACCTGACATCGACACATTCGGGCATGGTCTCCGAAGCGAACGGAGACGGCACTATGGAGGTATATGTCGATGAAAAAGGCGAGCCTGAGACCGAATCCGAGGAGCTTGAGATGGACTCCGAGGGCGTTCTTCGCATATCTGATGAGCGTGTCGAAATAGAATATTTCGAGACCGAACTCACAGGAATGGAGGGCGCATGCACATCAATAACCTATGAGCGTTCGAATCCGGGGCTGATAACGATGCTCAGAACCGGATGCGTTGAGACTGTTCTGGTCTTTGAGGAGGGGCAGCGCAATGTTTGCAGCTACAATACACCTGAAATGTCCTTTGAGCTTACTGTCAGAACTTGGGATGTCTCGAACAGAATGACCGAAAACGGCGGCGAGATAGAGCTTGACTATTCACTCGAATTTCGCGGCTCACCGACCGAGCATACCGGAATAAAGCTCGAAGTAACGGTGATCGAGTGATGGCAAAGGCACTTGACAGCGCGAAATTTCATGTCGAGATGAAGCATCCTAAGCCGGGTGCATATCTGCTTTGGGGCGAGGAAGGCTTTATGAAACGCCGTGAGCTCGATTCACTACGCGAAAAAATATGTTCCGATGAGAGCATATCGGCATTCAACCACTTCGTTTTCACACGCGATAATTATTCACCCGAAGCATTGAGTGCGGCGATAGAGTCACCTGCCATGATGAGCGATCTGAAACTGGTCGAGCTGTATTGCTTGCCGCTTGCCGAATATCGCAAAAAAGAGGATACCGAAGCGATCGAATCCGCACTGAAAAATGCCGCCGGAAGCGCAGATACGCTGATGATCGTCTATACGACTCCCGAAAATTTCGATCCGGGCGATCCGAAAGCACCGAGCGCATGGATGAAGCTCTTTTCAAAATGCGCAACAACGGTCGAATATAAGCATGAACCTACGCCGAAGCTCGTCTCATGGGTGCAAAAGCATTTCACAGCCGAAAAGCTTGTCGCCGAGGTGAATGAATGCGCGTATCTGATAGATTCGGTTGGACACGATATGTCAACTCTTGTCGGCGAGATCGAAAAGCTGACCTGCTATTTGAAATCCAAGGAGCGCGAAAAGCTCGAAAAGTGCGATATAGATCTGATCTGCCCTAAAAACAAGGAGATAGGCTCGTTCGATTTCGCGGACGCGATATTGGATGCGAACAGCGACAAAGCGTACTATGTTTTGGCGGAAATGCGCAGGACAAATGAGCCTGCGCAGATAGTGCTCGGTGGGATCACTAAAATATATCTTGATCTTCTGACGCTGAAAATATACGCAGATGCAGGTGTCACCTCGGACGAAGCCGCAAAACGCATGGGAATACATCCGTATGTTGCAAAGCTCAGAATGGGCAAGGCACGTTCGTGCGACCGCCGTGCGATCGAGGAGGTCATAGACCTTTGCGCCGAAGCCGATGCGGCGATGAAATCGAACGGTATTGATGAATATGTGCTGCTCGAACGGCTGATAGCGCAGACCTCTCAGCTCAGGAAAAGGAGGATATTCTGATGGAAAAATTAAAAATATCCATTCCGATAGCGGTCGAGGGAAAATATGACAAGATCAAGCTCGATTCGATAATTGACGGACGAATAATCACGACAGATGGCTTCGGAATTTTCGCGTCAAATGAGAAAAAAATGCTCATAAGACGACTTGCCGAGCCGAAAGGCTTGATCGTAATGACAGATAGTGACGGAGCTGGGCTTGTAATACGAAACTATTTTCGGTCGATATTACCAAAGGACAAATTGATACACCTATATTCACCGCAGGTCGAAGGCAAGGAAAAACGCAAAAAAACTGCCTCAAAAGCCGGTCTTTTGGGGGTCGAGGGCATTGAGACCGATACGCTAAGAAAACTTTTCGAGCCGTATGCGGATGGGATGATCGACTTGACTGAGCGCGGAAAAGAGGTCACAAAAGCGGATTTTTACGCGGATAATCTCTCTGGAAGCGATGGAAGCGCAGAACGCAGAAAAAAATTGTGCAGATTGCTCGAACTTCCGGAAAATATGTCGGCAAATGCGCTATTGTCGGCGGTAAATATGCTGTGCAGCTTCGAAAAATACAAGGAGTTGATCGAAAATGTTTGATAAATTAAAATCGCTTTTTGAAAAATATCGTGAGCTGATAAGCTATGTGTTTTTCGGCGGATTAACAACTGTTGTGAGTTGGGGCAGCTATTTTGTGCTAAACGAAGTCTTCCACGCGCATTATCTTGTATCACAGATAGTCTCGTGGATATTGGCAGTTCTCTTCGCATTTGTTACCAACAAAAAATATGTATTCGAAGATAAAGTTTCGGGAAATAAAGGCATTTTTATGCAGCTGATACAATTCGGTGCATCGAGACTTTTCTCGCTTGTTGTTGAGACTTTGCTGCTCATACTGATGGTCGATATGGTCAA
>CAZRVL010000135.1:0-4463 GCA_964603455.1 uncultured Lachnospiraceae bacterium | reverse complement strand
TCGCAGAACGGAGACTCACGCCCGAAAGTTTTGCTACTTTTGCTTACAAAAGTAGCTACGAATGAGGAAGAGAAATGACCTTTGCTCAGAGGTTCTCGCGGGTAGCGTCACTAAGCTGAGTGGTGCGTAAGAAAGGATAAGACCTCTTGCTTCCCGTTCCCTTTCTCTTTTGCTACCGGGGATATTGTGCTATACTGATAGCAATATTGGTTATTCGAGGTTAGGGATATGATGAATGTTACGCTTACGCCTAAGAGTGCGGTGTTTCTGCTGGCAGGTCTAATCAGTGCGAGGGCGACGGGGTATTTGTTTACGAAGTTTTGTTTTTTGGAGATGGAGCCACTCTTCGTCTTGGCATGTCGCAATCTGATTGCGGTGGTGGTGCTGCTGCCGTTTCTGTATAAGCATCTGCTAAAAATGTCGGTGCGGGATGCTGTGGTTGGCTGTGGGATTGGGCTTTTGTTCACGTGTACGATGGTGACGGAGTTCTTCGGCTTGGTGACGACGGATATATCGGTGGCGGCGATTCTGGAGAATACGGCGATTGTGATGGTGCCGATTATTGCGGCGGTGGTGTCGCGTCGGTTGCCGAATGGCTGGACGCTGGTCTGTTCGCTTCTTGCTCTTGGCGGGGTGGTGGCAATGAGCTGGACGGGGGCGACGCTTCATCTGGCGGTGGGAGAATGGCTGCTTTTGTTGGCGGCGTTCTTCTATGCGTCGAGTATTGTGGCGATGGCTCGTCTTACGCATGGCTGTGACGCTCTACTGGTAGGGTTCTTCCAGATTGTGACGATGGGTGTGCTGTCTTTGACGGGGTCGTTTATCTTTGAGTCGCCGTCGCTGCCGACACAGCTGTTGACGTATGAGTGCCTGCTCTATCTGGCAATCGTCTGCTCGTCGTTCGGCTTCACGCTTCAGCCGTTGGCACAGACGTATTGCTCGGCAGAAACGGCAGGTATCCTCTGTGCCCTCAGCCCGCTGATTGGCATGGTCTTGGGCGTGGTCGTCCTTGACGAACCGCTGACCGTCCTTCGTATCGTCGGACTCGTGCTGATACTCTCGGCAATCCTTCTCTATGCCCGCGTCAACAATCGCCCGACTGCATCGCCAACCAACCGTGCATGACGGTGCAATGCGAATAAAATAAAATAAAATAAAATGAAATAATAGGATAAATACGATAAAAAGCAAGCAGGACAAGTGCCTGCTTGCTTTTTTGATGTAATGGGCAGAAGAGAATACTGTCGATGTTGTTTGTACGCATATGCTCCTATTGTCATGCTAACCGCAGAGAACCTCTGAGCAATAGCTCCCTTCCGCTTCACGCACTACTCAGCTCGATGACGCTAACGCGAAGAACACCTTATCATAAGTAGCTATCTTCTCCCTGCCTTACCTACTTTTTGTGACCAAAAAAGGGTGAAAAAAGAGATTCGTTCTGATTGGTGGCTATGTAGTCTGGTACAAGCAAACTGATTTATGATTGCAAAGCTGACATTTACCGACATTCCCTTTATTTTATATCCCGTTTCCTCCATGGGTTCGGGTTCCTTAGGGAGTCGGAGGTATAGTACGCGATGCGACAGAGCGGAATGGTTTGCGTCAACATGTTTGAATGAGCGATAGCGAAATGAGTTTTGACGCTATGGAGCGTAGGAGCAAGCAAGTACTCCGGAGACGCACGGAGAACCCGAGAGCTTCTTTGCTTCTTTCTTGAGCGGTGCAAGAAAGAAGGGCATGGAGGAGCTGGCTAGTGTGAATCAGATGTTCTTCGCGGATAGCGTGACAAGATAGTGACATATGCAAAATTTCATCTATTAGCTCTCCCCTAGCAGTCCTGCCAAATACTCTTGTGCGATATAATAGGCTATCATCAGTCCTGCCATGATACCGATAGCGAAGGCAAAGAGATATCCGCCCGCGTACCAAGCTGCAACGAGCAAGAGCACGCCCAGGGCGATGAGTGAGATAGCGGTAGCTTGCCCCTTTAGACTGCCATTTTCCTCTATGGTGAATCTCTCCATAACGAATCCCCCTTTTTCACAGGATATGCCATGCCAAATATTTATGACCCAAATAAAAGGAAACTGCCCCTTTACCGCGAATATATATACTTATGATTAAGGGGGATTTTGAACTATGGAATCAATTTCTTATAACGAATATGCTCAGCAGGTGCTGACCAGTCTTGCACAGGGAGCTTTTCTCACGACGAAGGTACAAGATAAGGTCAATACGATGACGATTGGCTGGGGTTCGCTCAGCTATATGTGGGGCAAACCCGTATTCACCGTCATGGTACGCACCTCTCGCTATACGAAGGGTCTGATTGACGAAGCAGGGGAATTCACCGTAAGTGTGCCATGTGGCAAAATGAACGACGCGATTAAGCTCTGTGGCAGTGCCAGCGGACGCGACAGCGACAAGATTGCCGACGCAGGCATCACGCTTCTCGCTCCGGAGAAGCTCTCGACACCATTCATCGGCGGATGCCCGCTCCACTTCGAATGCAAGACGCTCTACACCGAGGAGATGAATCTCGATCACCTCGATGATGCGACGCATGCTCGCTGGTACGCAAACGGCGACGTACATACGCTCTACTACGGCGAGATTGTCGGTGCTTATCGCACAGAATAAGACGCGAATCAAGAATCGAACGATAGATTTTGGATTGTCAGAAAAGGACGTGTTTACATGAGTACTCTTAATGAAAAAGTCATCGGCTTCGTTGGCACGGGCGTAATGGGTCGCTCGATGGCATTGAACCTGATGAAGGAAGGGCTTACGGTCTGTGTCTACAACCGCACTCGCGAGAAGGCAGAAGACCTGATTGCCGAAGGTGCTATCTGGAAGGACACCCCGGGCGAAGTCGCCAAGGCGTGCGACATCATCATCACAATGGTCGGCTATCCGCGTGATGTAGAGGAAGTATACTTCAATGCAGATGGTATCATCGCCAATGCCCAGGAAGGTGCCTATCTCATCGATATGACGACTTCTTCTCCTTCCCTTGCGAAAAAAATCTACCAGACGGCGAAGGAAAAGTCTCTGTTCGCGATGGACGCTCCGGTATCCGGCGGCGACATCGGAGCCAGAGAAGGGACGCTCTCTATCATGGTCGGAGCAGACGACGCAGCTTATGATGCGATGCTCCCGCTGTTTGAGATTCTCGGCAAAAACATCCAGCATCAAGGTACGGCAGGTGCCGGACAGTATACCAAGATGGCGAACCAGATTGCCATTGCCGGCAATATGATGGGCGTATCCGAGGCGATTGCCTACGCTAAGACGGTCGGACTTGACCCGACGCACGTACTCGACTCGATTGCTACCGGTGCGGCAGGAAGCTGGTCGCTCTCCAACCTTGCACCACGCATGATCCGTGGCGACTGGGCACCGGGCTTCTACATCAAGCACTTCATCAAAGATATGAAGATTGCGATTGAATCCGCCGAGGAAGAGAACCTCACCCTCCCCGGACTTAACCTTGCCAAACAGCTCTATGACGAACTCGCTATCAAAGGCCTCGAAAATGAAGGCACGCAAGCACTCGTCAAGCTCCTCCTCAAAGAGGAAGCCTAACCATATACTGCAAAAGACGCACCATGCGGGGATACCCCTGCGGGATGCGTCTTTTTTACTGCATATGCCGACTATATGCGAATGTCACTGCCCAGTGACGTACTACTCAGCTTAGGGACGCTAACGCGGAGGAAGGCTAACGACAATAGCTCATCTTCTTCTCATATCACTTTCTCGTGACGCAGGGGCGAAGGATGCCTAATTCACCTTAGCTTGCTCCTTCCTCCCCTTCTTTCTTGCACCGCTCAAGAAAGAAGCAAAGAAGCTCTCGGGTTCTCCGTACGTCTCCGGAGTACCTGCTCGCTCCTACGCTACGTGTGGCTGCGAAACTCGCCTCTATGAGGCTCAAACATTCTCGCCAAAGCCACTTCGCTCCCTCGCATCGCGTACTTCACCTCCGACTCCCTAAGGAACCCGAACCCGTTGAGATTATATAGGGATGGACAGAAGACGAACGACAGTTGATAGCCTTGCTATCATGCATCAGATTGACCGTACAAAACTGCATAGCTATCAATCAGAGCGAATCTCTTTTTCACCCTTATTCGTTCTCCATTGGGTGTGGGCATATCCAAGAATCCAGTCCGTAGGACGCAGATGATTGGCTAATATGACCCAAAGGGTAGCGATCTAAGAAGCACGTCGTTAGACGTTGCTGATTGGTCAGTCGCGAACCCCTCCCGAAAGTGGCAAGTAATACCGCCATACTTCCCGCCCGTACTTATATGACTGACATCTGCCGACATTCCCTTTATTTCATTCTCCGCGTTCTCCATGGGTTCGGGCGTTTTTGCAGTGATGCGATAAGAATGTAGTGAAACCACAGTGGAACGCTTTGCGTCAACATGTTTGAGCGTAGCGAGTTTTTGCGGAGGCAT
>CAZRVL010000134.1:0-4476 GCA_964603455.1 uncultured Lachnospiraceae bacterium | reverse complement strand
TTTATATTTAGATACTAGATTTGATGCAATTCAAGGCGTGTTGAGATTTATTTTTGTTGAGTTATTATTTGATGAGCCTTATTTTATGGGATATTTTATATACAAACGACTTTATAAGCAAAATCTAAATGTATATGCAAAGATTAGCAAAGCCATCGTTTGTAGCAAGGAGCAATTTGATGCGATTTTAGCAAATCATAGAATCGAACTTGCACTCGTTATTTCATTTATATATCACAGCAATAACGCAGGATTTTCATTTGTGATTTTAAATCATTTTCCGCATATTGCACAAATATGCCAAACGCTATTATTTAGCGTGGAATCTATCGCATTAGAGACATTTGCTAGTGATGAATTTGGCGTAAAATCATTTAGGGAGTTTGATATTGCTGATAATGGCAGTTTGCTACCACAAATCTCACAAAAAGACATAGTTTTATCCGCACTAAATGGAGAATCTTTACTTGCGATTTTACCAACAGGCGGAGGCAAAACATTCACCTTTCAGCTTCCTGCTTTAATCAAAGCTAAAACTTGCAAAACTTTGAGCGTTGTCATTTCTCCATTACAGGCGTTAATTAAAAATCAAGTCGATGGCTTCAAAAATATCAATAATAATTTTTGCGTCCGTGCGATTAGCGGATATTTAAATCCAATTGAGCGAAGCAGCATTCTTACGCAGGTAAGAGATGGATTTGTAGATATTTTGTATATAGCACCCGAAGCCTTGCGTTCAAATGCGATTTTCAATGCACTTAAAAGACGCATTATCGAGCGGTTTATTATCGATGAAGCACATTGCTTCTCATCGTGGGGACACGACTTTCGGCACGATTATCACTTCATCGCTACCACTATAAAAGAGCTAGAAAGTAGCCCATATCAGCCAAAGATTGCAGTATCGTGCTTTACAGCGACAGCAAAAAGAGCGGTTATAGATGATTTGAAAGCATATTTTAAAGAGAATTTAAATGTAGCCCTAAATGAATTTGTAGCTTCAAGTGAGCGATATAATCTTAAATACGAAGTTATATCAGTTAAAGATGATAAGCAAAAATATACAGAATTATTAAAGATTCTGCAAAAGCGAAGTTTTGATGAATTTGGCACAAAAACGCAGAATCCAACCATTATCTATATCCCGCAAAATGCCAATGAGTGCAGACAGTTAAGCCAAAGATTGCAAGATGAGCCAACATTGCAGGGTTTAGAAATAGAAGCCTTTTATGCGAGATTAGATGATGACAAAATTCAGGGCAAGAGAGGGGCAAATACAAGGGATAAAAGCCAGATTCTGCAAGATTTTATCGATGATAAAATCGACATTGTAATCGCAACAACTGCCTTTGGTATGGGGATTGACAAGGCAAATATCACCACTATCATTCACTATCAGCAAAGCGATAGTTTGGAATCTTACCTGCAAGAATCTGGCAGAGGTGCGAGAAATGCACAGCTAGAAGCAAAATGTATCGTTTTGTATAATAAAAATGAGTTTGATGCGAAATTTACATACCTAAATCATTCAAAAATAGAATACAGCGAAATACAAAGCATCGCAAAAGTGCTACAAAATCAATTTAAAAAAACAAAGCGAGATTCTATAAAAATCACAAGGCGAGATATAGCTAGAAAAATTGGCATTGATGTAGAAGATTCTAGCAATGATTGGGAACTCATAATAGATACGGCGATTTTAGAGCTTGAGAGACATAAAATCATCAAGCGAGGCAGGAATAACACTGCCATTTTCGCTACTTCATATTTAAAAAAAGACAATGAAACGCAGATGGAAACTATCCGTAAAATTTTAGAAAGCGACAAAAAATCATTAGAAAAATATATCCACAAACAAAAAGAAATAAATATGTATAGCTGCATAATTCGCGTTATGCAAAACATAATCCAAAAAAGTAAGCACAATACCGCTATTGAGATTGAGGAGTTAGCAGATATTGTAGGCATTGATAAAAATGATATTTTTATCGTGCTTTATGAGTGCCAAAAATATCAATTAGTAGATTTTTTGAATGATATAAGCGTTTTTATAGAAAATAATATAAAAAATGATATGAAAGCATTTTTCGCCTTGGAAAATAAACTGCTTGATTTATTAGATAGCAAAACTAGCAATATAGATTTATGTCAAAAAATAGATACTCATTTCAAACAAAAGGGCAAAAATACAGCTCAAATTTCAAAGCAGATTCTGCAAAGTTGGGCTTGGCTATCGATTTTATACAAAACAAAATTTCACATTTATTTTAGAAATAATATATGCTATTTTGAAGTAGATTCCATAGAATCTATGCGTAATTTAATACAAAAACGCCAAAAAATATGCCTCTTTGCTATCAATCAAATATTGGCTAATTTTAAAGGCAATATCAGCAAAGAAAATATCGAAATAGAATTCTCCACAGCGAAGCTAAAAATGGAGTTTGATAAATTTAATGGCGATAAAAAGCAAATCTTACTAGATGAGATACACCACTGCCTTGTATTTTTACACGATATGCTTACAAGCTTTAAGCTACATAAGGGCAGATTGATTTATTATCAATCTTACAATATTAAAAAGGCAAAAAGCAAAGATGACATTTATAAAATAGAAAAACCCACGCCATATCAAAAACGAGAATATAATAATTCTCTTGCAAAATATTATGAACGCAAAATCCAATCCATTCATATACTAATTTTATTTTTAGAAAAAGTGCTAAAAAGTGGCTATGGCAAGGCTAGGATTATGATGATTGAGTATTTTTCAAATGCCTATGAAGTGTTTTTGAAAAAATATTTTAATGAAACCCAAAGAAATCTTATAAAGATTCCGCTCACACAAGAAAAATACGAAAAGATTCTGTATGATTTAGATAAATCTCAAAAGAAAATTTTTGATGACAAAGAGAGCGAATCTATATTAGTCCTAGCTGGTCCGGGCAGTGGTAAAACTAAAACTTTGGTGCATAAAATCGCCCATCTTATAATGATAGAGCATAGAAAGCCACAATATTTTTTAATGTTGGCACATTCTAGGGCTGCGGTAGCGGAGTTTAAAGAACGCATTAAAAGTCTCGTGGGAAGTGAGATTTATAGTATGCAAATCTTTACATTTCACGCATTTGCCTTGCACTTGCTAGGAGAGAGGGCGACAAGTGATGATGACTTGAAAAATATACTACAAAAAGCGACAGAATCGCTAAATGACAGCAAGATAGAACTACCTTTTATTGAAATGCTAGTCATTGATGAATATCAAGATGTGGGCGAACAATCATACGCTTTTATCAAGGCGATTTATAGCAAAATGCCAAAGGGTAGCAGGAAAATCATAGCCGTTGGTGATGATGACCAATGTATCAAAAATTTCGGCGAAGATGTGGCAAAGATAGAGATTATGCAACGCTTCGAGCTAGATTTCAGCCATAAAGATGCACAAGATATAGAATCTAGCGGGATTTTCAATAAATATTTTTTACTTACAAACTACCGCAGCAATGCAAAGATTATCAATCTAGCAAATGATTTTAGGCAAAAATATATCCCTCAAACATACAAGCTAAAAAAGGGCAATCTTACCGCACACAAGAACATTAAGGGCATAATCTCTGCGACTTTCTACAAAGATTCTCATTTTATAAAAAATATGGCTAAATGCGTCCAAGATGAAATGCAAAATACCGCAATCTCTACCATAGCCTTACTCTTTCGCACTAATGATGAGGTGCTATTGGCGTATTCTTTACTGCTAGATTTTGGCATAAAGGCTAGATATTTGCTTGATAGAGATGGGTTTAGTATGGAAAATCTAGTAGAATTGCGGGATTTTGCGACTTTGCTAGAAAAGATGAATATACAAAATGCCATCGCTAGATTTGATAAAATGTATAAAAAATCCAAAGATTACACTCTTACAAAACGCGTTATTGCTAAATTTAAGAGTGAATACAATGAACATTTGCAACGAAAAGATATTGCTATATATTTTATGGAATTTTTAAGAGAAATATCTTTTGAGGAGTTTTATGATACGCAATCTAGGGTTATCGTATCCACTATGCACAAGGTAAAAGGCAAGGAATTTGACTCTGTTTATATTGGCGTGAATGATAAGTTTTTCAAAAATGATGATATTGAATACAGCACGAGGCTTTTATATGTCGCATTAACTCGTGCGAAAGCAAACCTACACATACACACAGGCGACCAAAAATTATTTGATTTTCTAAAACCATACTCCACGCATTGCACATACACAAGCAGAGATTCCACACAGCGTAGAATCTGCTTTATAATGTCGCTAAAAGATATAAAATTAGCAAATGACTACGCACAAAAAGGCATAGATTTATCCAAGCCACTATCTGGTGAAAAATGCAAAATAAAGCAAGATTCTAACTTCTATAATATCTACAAAGATTCTCATATAATCGCCACTCTATCAACGGCATTTGCAGACAAAATATCAGC
>CAZRVL010000133.1:2724-4493 GCA_964603455.1 uncultured Lachnospiraceae bacterium | reverse complement strand
GATCGGCGCACTGATCGCACAGGGACTGACAAGTCACGAAGCGGCTGTCAGCGGTGTGGGGCTTCATGCGATGGCAGGCGATCTTGCCGGCGAAGGGGGCAAAATCGGACTTACGGCAGGTGATGTGGTACAGGCATTACCCTTGGCGATCAAGAATAGACAGGAACGATCGTTACCAGAAATAGGCAAGCAAAATGGGGATAAAACATTTGCTTTCTTACCATGACTCGATTATACTGAATGCAGGTAAAAAAACGGCGGAGGTGTAATTGTGGCCGAGTTAAAACGAGTAATGATCAGTGTACCCGCCGATCTGTTACGTGAGGTAGATGCGATCGCGCAAGAGGAAAAGCAGAGCCGTAGCCGACTGATTCGTCAAGCGATGCGCCTGTTGGTAGAACGACATAAACGTGATGCGGTAACAGCATCGATGAAACGCGGATATATAGAAATGGGACAGATCAATTTAGCGTTAGCAGAAGAAGGGTTGTATGCAGATGCCGAAAATGTGGAGGTTAGTGAGCTATTGGCAGCGGAGCGTGAATAACAATGAGCGTTAAACGCGGGGATATTTATTATGCGAATTTGAGTCCCGTAGTCGGTTCGGAACAAGGCGGACTGCGTCCGGTATTGGTGATTCAAAACGATATCGGAAATAAATACAGTCCGACCGTGATTGTTGCCGCTATTACATCCCAAATCGACAAGGCGAAGCTGCCGACGCACGTAGAGCTGATGGCAGGTAAGGGAAGCCTAGAGAGAGATTCGGTGATATTATTAGAACAGATTCGTACGATTGATAAACGGCGTTTGAAGCAGAAGATAACACATTTGGACAAAGAGGCTATGGCACGTGTAGATAAGGGAATGAAGGTCAGTCTGGGATTGGTCTCTCCGTAGCTACACAATCGGAGGATACAATGAAGAAACATATAGTGCAGTATATCGCTATCATCTGTATGATAGCGATGATGCTTTTGGCGGGCGGATGTAAGCTGTTCGAGCCGACGAGTGCTCCACCTGCATCGACGGGAGGTTTGACCGTCAAGGTGCTGGATGTGGGACAGGGTGATGCCATTTTAGTACGGCATGATGGTAAGGTCATCTTGATTGATACAGGCGATATCGAAGAAAGACCTAGGCTTTTGCAGCTGCTCCGCGAAGAAAAGATAGACCGCATTGACGTACTTCTTATCACGCATCCGCACGCTGATCATTTGGGAGGCTTCGAGGTACTGGCGAAGAATTATTCGATTGGTCAGATATACGATTGCGGCAAAAAGACGACAACGAAGGTCTATCGGGATTACAAAAAGACCGTCAATGCAAAAAACATACCGTTTACTATCGTTAAGCAGGGCGATGTCCTAGAATGGGGCGATTCGCTCCGATTCGAGGTATACGGGCCATCGAAGATGCTGGGTGAGGAGGATAATCTGAACAATGCTTCGATTGCCGGTCGCTTGGTGTATGGTGACTTCTCGATGATGTTGACCGGTGATGGAGAGGCTGCTGCCGAACGCGTTATTGTGACGAAGTATAAAACAAAGCTCAAGAGTACGATTCTCAAAGCACCGCATCATGGCAGTAAGACATCATCGTCTGAGAGCTTTTTGCAAGCGGTGCGACCGGAGGCGGTGCTGATATCGGTTGGTGCGAATAACGAGTACGGTCATCCGCACAAAAAAATCTGCAATCGATATAAAAAATTAGGCTATGACATCTATCGGACAGATACGGATGGAACGATAACCGTGACGACTGATGGT
>CAZRVL010000133.1:0-2714 GCA_964603455.1 uncultured Lachnospiraceae bacterium | reverse complement strand
AGGGATATACGATTCAGAAGGAGAATACGCGATGAGAATAGAAGCGGTAATCGACCGATTCGAAGGAAACAAGGCAGTGTTATTAGTTGACCATGAGACGAAAAATGCTGTATTGCCACGAGTATGCTTGCCACAAGACTCGAAGGAAGGCGACTATCTTACTATTACGATTGCCGTGGCTGAAGAAAAAACACGTCTGGCAAGAGAAGAAGCCGAATCTCTTTGAAAGAAATGAACAACAATACGAAGTAAGAAGAAAGCGGCCGGTGTGCTGCTTTCTTTTGCCATAGAAAGGTGACAGACAATGAAAAAAATAATGTTGGTGATGATGCTATGCCTAGTGGGTATGATGCTACTGGGGACGGTTGCTCATGCGGCGGCGATTGTCGAGAAGTCGGACTATACGCTTCGGCAAGGGGATAATAATGTAACGATGAATGTGATGATTACGCTTGACAGCAAGGTGACGGATGTCGTCGCTTGCATTGTTGGGGAGACGGATTCTCAGCTACGCGTATTGATGAAGGGAGCCGGTGTCGGGGATTATACGAAGGGAAAACTTGATGGCAAATATGCGAAGGCAGTCTCCTTCAAAAAGGCGAATGATGGATATGCTGAGGCAATTATCAACTTCGATAAAACGATGAGAGTAGAAGAATGTCGGACGGAGATTCGTCCGCAGGCGGGCGGTAAGAGTCTGGTTATCTTGACGATTCGCTTGGGTGCGGGCGGTGAGCAAGCTCGTGGTATTAAGGGGAAGATGATAGTCATTGATGCGGGACATGGCGGCAGTGACTGCGGGGCAATCGGAGCAAGCGGTGTCTATGAAAAGGATGTCACACTGGCGATTGCCAAAGAGTTGCAGAAGCAACTGATGATGGAGGGTGCCAAGACGATGATGACGCGTACAACCGACCGTGAGGTCAGTCGTAAGAAGGATGTCTCAGACAGTGCGGAGCTGGGGGCACGCGTAACTGTCGCAGAACGGGCACAGGCAGATATATTCATCTCAATCCATCTCAATTCGTTCGCATCGCCGGATATCGGTGGCGTAGAGACTTACTACTATCAAGGCTCGTTCGCGGGAGAACGATTGGCAAGTCGTGTGCAGAAAAGTCTGATGATGCAGTTTGACTTGCAGGATAGAGGTGTCAAAACGGCGAATTTCTATGTATTGAAGCATAGCTCAATGCCAACGATTCTGACGGAGTTGGCATTCATCTCGAATCCAAGAGAAGAGAAGCTGTTGACATCGCCGGAACAGCAGAAGCTGTTCGCCAGAGCGATTTTGAGCGGGATAAAACAATATTTCTCCGAATAAGGAGGGGATAACATGAAATGGATAATAGGTCTGGGCTTGGCAATTTTGCTTGCTGTCGGTATGATGATTGGCAACGACTGGGGCGAGGAGCTGAAGGCTGTTATCAGTGGAAAAAATCCGATTGTAACCGAACAGGCAGAACAAGAACCGCAGACACCGGATACGGCATATCGTAGTGATGTCAAGGAAACGAGAAGCGTTGCAGTATATCGTGCATCGTCTGACGGACAGTCGCTCGAAAAAGAAGTCTATACGGTTGGCAAGACAAATCAGACGATTGCACAGGCAATGGGGCTTTTAGTTGCAGACCCGTCGAATCATGCGAACTGGGCAACAATACCGAAGGGGACGACGGTACGGTCGATTCATTTTGCGGGCGGGATTGCAAGAATTGATTTTTCGCCGGAGCTGGTGAAGAACTTTCGCGGTGGCTCGGCAGCGGAGCTGATGCTTGTCGGCTCGATTGTCAATACGTTGACTGAGATTGGTGGCGTAGAGAAAGTACGCATTACGGTGAATGGCAAGCCGATTGAAACGATTGGCGGACATTGTGACGTATCCGAGCCGATTGGTCGTATGCCGGAACTGCTCAAAAAATAATTGTAATCGATGGCAAAAAATGTTATACTGATAAAGTAAAAATAAATATGAAACCACTAGGGGTGCACCACCGTGCTGAGAGATCGAATATCGATAAACCCTTGGAACCTGTTTTCGGTTAGTACCGGCGTAGGGAAGTGGACTTGCATCTGAAACAAACAAGCTACTTGTCTATATGGCAAGTAGCTTTTGTTTTGGTAGGAGTGGGGACATGAAATTGGAGGAAAAGACATGGCAACACAAATGAGTATGGCAAGACAAGGCAAGATTACAGAGGCAATGGAGATCGTCGCAAAGCAGGAGGGACTGCCTGCCGAAGTAATTCGTGAGCGTGTCGCAGAGGGGACAGTATCCATCTGTGCAAATATCAATCACACAGCGTTGATTCCTCGCGGTGTGGGCAAAGGCTTGTCGACTAAGACGAATGCGAATATCGGTACGTCGAGTGCGTTCCCAGATATTGCGCCGGAGCTGGAAAAACTGCGTGCGGCGATCGATGCGGGAGCCGATGCGGTAATGGATCTCAGTACAGGTGATAATATCGATGCAACGCGCAAAGCCGTCATTGAGAACTCGTCTATCATCGTCGGTACTGTACCGATCTATCAGGCAACGGTTGACGCGATCAAGACGCGCGGTGCGGTCGTCGATATGACAGCAGACGATATGCTTCATGTAATCGAACAACACGCCAAAGATGGGGCAGACTTCATGACGCTACACTGTGGTGTGACGCAAAATGTTATCCGTACCCTCAAGGCAGAAGGCAGAGAAATGGACGTTGTCAGCCGTG
>CAZRVL010000132.1:0-4635 GCA_964603455.1 uncultured Lachnospiraceae bacterium | reverse complement strand
ATAAATTCGTCGGGATCGCGTGTGTCCTTGTCCGAATCGAGCAGCTTCGCTACCCATTGCAGCTTCTGATCGATCTCTGCCTGACTCGTCGAGCCGGATTTGTACTTCCAATGCGCACAGATACCGTATTCCGCGACATGGTGCATCTCCCATGTGCGTATCTGTACCTCGAACGGTATGCCGTCTCGTCCGATGACAGTCGTGTGCAACGAACGGTACATATTCGGCTTCGGAGTCGATATGTAATCCTTGAAGCGTCCCGGCATCGACTTGTACATCTCGTGGATTATTCCCAGAACCGTGTAGCATTCAAGCTCGGTGTCTACGATTATGCGTATCGCGTAAAAATCGTATATCTCGTCGAACGACTTGTTGTGATTGTACATCTTCTTGTAGATCGAATATACCGACTTAACACGTCCTTCGAGCGTGAATTTTATGCCGTATTCCGATAACTTCGCCGCAACGTTAGATTTCGTCTTGCCGATGAAATCGCGGTTCATGCCGTATTTGCGGTCGATGTCCTTCTGTACCTCCTCGAAGCCTATCGGGTCGAGAAAGGATAAAGCTAACTGCTCAAGCTCCTGCTTTATGCGCTGGATACCGAGACGGTGCGCGAGCGGCGCAAATACGTGCATCGTCTCAAGCGCGGTTATCCTCCGCTTCGGCTCGGGCTTCGCGTAAAGCGTCCGCATATTGTGAAGACGGTCGCAGAGCTTTATGAATATCACGCGAATGTCCTTGCTCATCGCTAAAAACATCTTGCGCAGATTTTCGATCTCCTTGTCTTCCTTGTCCTCGATGTTCAGCTGAACGAGCTTGGTCAGTCCGTCAACGAGCATAGCCACATCGTCACCGAAATCTGCACGTATCGCGGCAAGACTGGTCTTTTCGGAACAATCCTCGACCGTGTCGTGCAACAGCGCAGCGCATATCGAATCGGTGTCAAGCTCAAGCCCGGCAACGATCTCGGCGACCGCAACAGGATGAGAGATGTAAGGCTCACCGCTCACACGATACTGTCCCGAATGCAGCTCGGCAGCATATAAATACGCCTTTTGTATCTTTGGTATGTCATATTTTTTGCCGGTGCGAACCAACATATCGGTAAGATTCGCTATCGGCTCATAGATCGGATCAAGTGCCAGCTTCGGCGTATCCGATTGATTTTTTTGTCCTTCGTTCATATGCCTATCCTTAATAAGTTTGACTGTAAATTGTGTCGGAAAGAAAAACCATCCGCCCACGTAAATACACCGTAGCGGTAAATAACTTCCATGTAAAAAATCTTCTGTACTTGTGCCGCCTTAACCAATCAACACCGCCACCACTCCCATCTCACTAAAGCGGTTGTCGCCGAGAGGCGACTTACCGCCGAGCTGACCAGAGGTCAGCGTGAACGCGAGTGAAGACTAAGGCTTGTCCAAGTGCAATCGACCGCGTTTTGTGTGCGGCGACACGCCGCCAGCGTGAACGCGAGTGAAGACTATTGCTCGTCTATGCGCAATCGACCGCGTTGTGCCCGTGGCGGCTTCGCCACTCGCCGCCCCCCATGCGGTTGTCGCCGAGAGGCGACTTACCGCCGAGCTGACCGGAGGTCAGCGTGAACGCGAGTGAAATCTGTGGTTTGTCCATGCGCAATCAATCGCGTTTAGTGTGCGGCGACACGCCGCCAGCGAGAAGTTGAACGGTAGTGCGATTGTTGAAATCGTTTATGGATAACTTGTACGCAAGATCTATCGTGTCTCCTGTACTGTACCCAAATTCGTTCGTCTTCTGACTAAAAAATAATACCGTAAATTCGTAATGCCCACCACGTACTATCACCTTCGTGTGCTTTCCACCCGATAACGGTATCACTTCGAGAACCTCGAAGCCCTCACTCATGAAGACCGGCTCCCTGTTCCCTGTCCCATACGGTTCAAGTAAACTTAATTCATTCGCTAAACGTAAATTTATCTCATCGTAGGAGAGCTTCATGTCAATGTCGATAGTTTTGTAGGGTGGCTCTTCGCCGAATGCCTCGATAGCTACCTTGTTTATCAGCTCGCGAAATTCGCCTATCCGCGACTTATCGACCGAAAGCCCCGCCGCCATGTCGTGACCACCGTATTTCAGTAAAATGTCACTGCATTTTCCGAGCGCATCGGCTAAACTGAACCCATCGACCGAACGCCCCGAACCCTTGCCGACTTCGCCGTCAAGCGATATTACTATCGATGGCATCGAATATTTCTCGGTTATCCGCGCCGATACTATCCCGATAACTCCGTGGTGCCAGCCCTCGCCGCTGATCACTATAACGCGGTCGCCCGCGCGGCATTGCTCGACTATCGCCTTCTCCGCCTCGGCAAGTATCCGATTCTCCTCGTCCTGCCGCGAACGGTTCGCTTCACATAAAAGCTCAGCGATCTCACGCGCCCGTGAAGCATATTCGGTGCAAAATAATTCTACCGCCACTCGCGCATTTCCAAGCCGCCCCACCGCATTTATGCGCGGTGCTAAGCTGAACGCCGCTATCGACGCATTCATCCGCCGCTTTAAGGTGAACGCTCCGCTCGAATCCTCCGCGACTCCTGCCGCCTTCATCAGCTCGCGAAGTCCGAGATTCTTCGGCGATTCGAGATACTTCAACCCAAACGTCACGATAGTACGATTCTCGCCGTTCAAAGGCATAACGTCCGCAATAGTTCCGAGCGTTATTATGTCCCCGTACCGCGTCATCGCAAATTTTGTCGCATTCAATATCGATGTCTGACGCAGCTCCGATTCGAGCGCACATATCAGCTTGAATGCCACTCCGACTCCAGCAAGCGACTTGAACGGATATTTACAGTCCGGACGCTTCGGGTCTACGACCGGACAGTCGGGCAATACCTCGCGGCATTCGTGGTGGTCGGTCACTACCGCGTCAAGCCCCAAACGCTTCGCTTCGGCGATCTCGTCTATCGCAGTGACTCCGTTGTCCACCGTGATCATCAGCTTGAAGCCCTCGGCGGCTAATTTTCTCACCGTGTCTATGTTCACACCGTAGCCCTCGGCGATACGGTCGGGAATGTAATAATCCACATCGGCTGAATGTATGCGGAGAAATTCGTATAAAATGTAGGTCGATGTCACGCCGTCAACATCGTAGTCGCCGTATACGACTATTTTTTCACGCTTTACCAGCGCATCACGTATCCGCTCGACCGCCTCGCGCATCCCGGCAAGCTTGAACGGATCGTAAAATCTTACGGTCGATTTGTTTATGTATGCACGTGCGCGTTCGGGCGTGTCGTATCCGCGCTGACAAAGCACGGCGGCTGTCGCCGGAAGTATGGAAAGTCCGCTGCTGACCGCATTTACCGCGGCATCATTCGGCGCACTTGACAGCTTCCATACGTTTTTTACAGAATTTTGAAACATTTTTATGACCTGTCCGAGCCGTAAAAATCATCGTGGCTCAGATCCCTATAGTATTTTTACGATGGTGACATCGCATTTGTTTTCCGCGCTTTTCGCAGGAAAAAATTTAACATACACGAAGGCTACGGCAAAGCCTGCAAGAGAGCAGAACAACGGCAGTAGCTTCCCGATGTTTTCCGAAACGAAGTCCGCGAGCCATTCGCCGAACAAATATCCCGTCGCGCCCAATACTATCGGCAACAAAAATACTTGTGCCGCATATTTTATCACCGTTGCCGAATCGGTCTCGATCTCGACCCGATCTCCGACCCTCGCGCCCAACGGATCACGCGCCTTTGTTCGCATATTTCGATTCTTTTTCTCGTCTCCGAGCATTATGCAGGCGTGACATTCACCGCTTTGACTGCATCCCTCGCACGCCGTCTGTCTTGACACCTCGACCTCTTTGAGACCTTTGCCAAGGTCTTCCACGACCACCGCTGTTCGTTGCATCTCACATTTCCTTTCGATGGTTAAAAATTATATATACCTATATTATATCACATTTAACTCGTTCTGTCTATAGATTTCAGAAAAAATTAACGAAAAACTCGCGATATATCAGAGAATGCTGCCCGACACGAAGATCTATCCGCGCTTTTTTGTCCGAATATGTAAATTCTGCGCGAATAGTCTCATCGACACTCAGCTCCCGAAGCCGTCTGCAATTCGTTATGAACTTTTCAGCGACATCCGAAAGCTCATCCGGCACGGCACACCGCCAGTATACCTTCACCCTTCCGTTCTCGCATATCCTCTCGGAACGACAGATCATAAGATCACCTCCGAGATAGAATATATTGCGAAAATGCAGAAAAAATCCCTCCAAAGCCGAAGCTTTAAAGGGAAAACATATGTATGGCCCGCTCGACAGGATTCGAACCTGCGACCATCGGAATCGGAATCCGGTACTCTATCCAGCTGAGCTACGAGCGGATCTACTCTATTATTATACCACACTTTCGCGACTTTGTAAAGGGGAAATATCCATTTTTGTATCAAATCACAGTTTTGAATGCGTCTGAATATAAAAATATGTATCTTCAAACAAACCTCAAAAAAATCTAAAAACCATCTTGACAAACAAAGGAAAATGTGGTATAATATTATACGTTGAGTGAAGAACACCAACGAAAACAAAATATGGGAGCGTTCCCGAGTGGCCAAAGGGGACAGACTGTAAATCTG
>CAZRVL010000131.1:0-4734 GCA_964603455.1 uncultured Lachnospiraceae bacterium | reverse complement strand
TCACCCTCGGCAAGGACAATACTCTCGCATCTCGCCGTGCAGCTCTCGCCTTCATTACTAAGGAAGACGTTGTTAAGAAGCTGTTCGACCAGATCGCGCCTGAGTATGCCGATGTAAACGGCGGTTATACCCAGATATACAAGCTCGGTCCGCGCCGCGGCGACGCTGCCGAAATGGCACTTATCAAGCTCACTAAGACTGAGATCGTCAAGACTGACGACAAGAAGTCTGAGGAAAAAGCTGACGAGAAGAAGGCTGACGCTGAATAAGCTCGCTCCCCGAGAGTTTTGTAAAGGGCTGTCAATGACGTTTTGCCATTGACAGCCCTTTGTCTTAAATTCGGACATTTTAAGAGATAACTTAATTTTATTTCGATTCGTAAAATATATACCATGCTGTCTGTATTGCACGGACAAAGTGGATTATGTGCAGGTGTGTCGTGTCAACAACGGCTACTTGCGAAGGAGATTTTGTATGAGTGTTGTAGTTGGAATTGACGTTGGCGGAAGTACTACTAAGATAGTCGGTTTTGAGAATACTATCGGTGGTAAAAAGCTTATCGATCCGCTGTTCGTCCGTGCGACCGATCCGATAACCGCATTATACGGTGCTTTCGGAAAATTTACCGATCAAAACGGTATTGAACTTTCTGACATTGACATAATCAAGCTTACCGGAGTTGGTTCGACTAAGATAAACAAACCGATCTACGGACTTGAATGTGAGCATGTGTCTGAGTTTGATTGTATCGGGCTTGGCGGACTCTATCTTTCGGGACTTGATGAAGCTATTGTTGCGAGCCTCGGAACCGGAACTGCACTCATTCATGCACGCCGCGGTGAGAAGATGGAATATCTTGGCGGTACGGGTGTTGGCGGAGGTACTCTTGTTGGACTTGCGAAGCGTATGCTCGGAATGGATGATATTCAGCATATCCAGGAGCTTGCCGAAGGCGGAGATCTCGACAAGATAGACTGGCGTATCGGTAACATTTCAAAAAAAGATCTTTTGCCGGGCGCATCAGATAAGATGACGGCTTCCAATTTCGGAAACATAAGCGATATTGCGACTAAAGCGGATATTGCGCTCGGAATTATCAATATGGTTTTTGAAACTATAGCGATGGTATCGATGTTTGCGGCGAGAAATTACGATCTTCGTGACA
The DNA here is from genome assembly GCA_964603455.1 of uncultured Lachnospiraceae bacterium. Taxonomy (GTDB): domain Bacteria; phylum Bacillota; class Clostridia; order Oscillospirales; family CAG-272; genus Flemingiibacterium. The sequence continues at coordinate 3,569 of CAZRVL010000131.1, read as the reverse complement.
TAGTGCTCACAGGAAATCTTACTACACTGAAAAAGGCTCCCGAACTTTTCAGAAGCCTTAATGCGATGTTTAATCTTAATTTTATTATACCGGACAATTCTCGTTTCGGTACGGTCATAGGAGCAGCATTAACAAAATGAATTCGGTACTTGAATCAAAAGAACTCTATATCTTTGATATGGATGGAACGATATATTTGGGCGGCATTGTTTTTGAGTGTGCGGTCAGATTTATAAACAGTCTGCGCGCTGCAAAAAAGCGAGTTATGTTTTTTACGAACAATGCTTCGCATTCTCCGGAATTTTATCTTGAAAAATTGACAAGATTGGGTTTTGCACCCGATAAGTCGGAGATATTGACTTCCGGAAATGTTACCATTGAATTTTTGAAAAGGCACAGAGCCGGAAAAAGTGTCTATTTGGTCGGCACGCCGGAGCTTGAAGGCCAATTCGAAAATGCCGGGATCGTACCGGTTTCATCAGATTCACAAAATGCTGACATTGTTGTTACAAGCTTTGATACGACTTTGACTTATGAAAAATTGGATGCGGCATGCAGATTCGTGAGAAACGGTGCCGAATATCTTTCGACACATCCTGATTTCAACTGTCCGACAGAGAATGGATTTATCCCTGACAGCGGAGCTATATCGGCATTCGTTACGGCTTCAACCGGAGTCGTTCCGACATATTTCGGCAAGCCATATGCTGAGACGGTTGAAATGATCTCAGAGGTCACAGGAGTTTCGCGTGACAAGATGTGTATTTTCGGAGATCGGCTTTACACCGATATTGCACTCGGAAAGCGTCATGGAGTCACTGCTGTGCTCGTGCTTTCGGGCGAAACGACTCAGGCTGATGTAAATGCAGCTGATGAAGCCGACAAACCTGATTTTGTATATGCCGATCTCGGAGCGGTAATGGACGACTGACAGGCTTTTCGTATATAATTTAAGTTGATGTACGAGAGAGTATCTTGTCGATAAAAAGCGAAAGCTCGTCTTTTAGCAATGCTATGCGGTCGAGCTCGACTTTTATCGGATGACCTATCAGGATAAGTCTTCCTTCGCCCGATGTGTTTTGCTCCCAGGTCAACAGTTCTGATGTATATGCACCGACTTTTTCAAAATTTTCGTCTGCGTTTTTTGATAAAAGGCTAATCGCTTCTATGAAAAACAACATCAAAAGCAACGTGCTTGCAAGCTTTAGACTGTATTTTATCAATTTTATTTTTTATCACCACTTCTTTGATTTTCCTCGATTAGTTCGATTATCGAGTATGTAAGTCGGCGTGCTGCGTTTTTTGCTTCGGTAAGAGTATTTCCCGATGAACCGATCTCTATGAGAAGAGAACCGCTGGTAAATTGTTGATTGAAGGATGCTCCGCGTATATTTATCGGCCGTGCGAGATTTTCATACTTTTCGATCAGCTTTGATTGAAGATGCGCGGCTATTGTCAGATTATCCTTCCAGTTCGGGTGATCTGCCCCCTTTTCATTCGTTCCGACAAGAAGCATTATCTGTGCTGTAGGCTCACCGTCTATACTGCATATCGGTTTCACTATATCGCCGTTTTCTTTGACGATAGCGTCTCTGTGTACATCGAATACGTATTTGATCGATGGATATTTTGCGAGATATTCACGCACGGTATCAGCACAGAGATCGTATGATGCACGATAGGATTCAATATCGTGCATGATCTCACAGTGCAGAGTAGGTATGCCGGAATCGTTGAGAAGGTTTGCCATGACTTTTCCAACTGCTACTATGTTGTTTTCCGTGTCGGAGCTTCTTGCAGAACTTGAGCTTACCGAAATGCTGTTTTCCGGTGCGAACGATTCTGTTCCGTGTGTATGGACTATAAGTACCAACGGCTCTTTTGTCACATCTGAGCTTATAGGATATTCTTTGGCTGCATATGTTTCTAGAGCCGTTTCGTACGAGGTGGTATTCGTTAAAAGGAGCTTTCCCGGTTGCTTTCCGGAAAGATCATATGGTAGCAGAGCAAATTCTCCGGCAGGGCACTTTGATCTGTCATATGAATATATGTCTGTGTTGCTTGAAGAATCGTCCGGAGCTTCCAATGCGATTTGCGGTGGTATTTTGTCTGAGAGCTTATCGGGCAGCATACTTGTGTTTCCTGTATTTTCATCTCCGCGGTCAAAGTACAGCGAATCACTTCCGAAAAATGATCTCATAAGCAGGAATTGCTTTATTTCATCTTTTTCGAAGTAGTAGTGGCTGTCAATGCTCGGGAAATGAAAGCATTCTTTGGCGGTTGCTGTGGGAGACCATTCGCTAACAAGCTGCGATATGCAGAGACTCAGGGCGGTGCTGAGGATGAGTCCGCCGAATGCGGCAGATATGCCTCGGAAAAGCTTTAACGGATATGTTTTGTTCATATGTCCGATCCCTTCGATATTCTTTTATCGAGATTATATTCGGACGTTCGGTCTAATATGATCATGAAAATGCCATAGTCAATGCGTTTGCGCACATTCGCGATAGTTCACGGACTATAGTATCTGTCTCTTTCGGAGTTACAAAAAAGCTTTTTCCATTTTCGAGTATCTCATCGAGCTGTTCGGTCCGTTCTATTCCGGCGCGTTCGAGTGCATCGATTACAAGTGTCGATGAATCCACTACGGTCGGAATTCCGAGAGCTATCACAGGAGCTTTGAGAGCTTCTTCATTTATTGCGAGCCTTCGGTTGCCTATCCCTGAGCCCGGACTTATTCCGGATGAGCCGATCTGAACGGTAGTTGCAAGTCTGTTGACCGATCGAGCACAAAGTGAGTCTATTGCGATGACTATCTCAGGTCTTATTCGTTCACAGGCGGCAGTCACGATCTCTGCCGATTCTATTCCTGTCTGTCCGAGAACGCCAGGAGTGATCGAAGATATTTCACGACCGCCCAAAAGCTCATAGAGTGCCTTTTGAGACTTTATATGCCTTGTAACTGTCAGAAGTCCACAGGTCTCGTCTCCGAGTGCATCTGCGGTTATGCGGCGGTTTCCGAGCCCAACTATCAATATGCTTTCGGGTGTATGCCCAACGAGCTCTTTTGCAAGGTTGGCAAGCTTGTCTGCGATGAGCTTTGCTGCCGCTTTGAGCTGTTCATCAGAACTCAGCCATATCCTTCCGATGTCTATCGTGATATATCGTCCTTGGGGTTTTGAAAGCCGTTTTGAAGCCGAATCGCTCAATATTCTGATCTCGGATACCTTAAAGCCATTTTGTAGGTTGCTTGTCTCTTCGATGCCTTCGCGGTCATCTATTTCAAGCTCGGCGGCGAGGTCGGTACGTTTATAACTGTTCATATAATATAATTATTCCTTTCTCCCTTTTGCGGCAGAGACCGCAAAAAAGGTGTATATATCTCATAATATTTCGGCTGCGCCTTTTTGCAGTCGTTTAACCTTATAATTGCCTGATTTTTCCATTTTGATACGATAACTGGAAAAAATGGCAAAAATATACTTAGGCATATTGCACAAAATAAAATTGCCATTTTGTGCAATATACTAAAATTTTTTACAGTTACTATTATATAAATCCTTGGGGAA
>CAZRVL010000130.1:0-4781 GCA_964603455.1 uncultured Lachnospiraceae bacterium | reverse complement strand
CGTAAACGTATCCGCATACCTTACATACAAATTTTGCCATTTTTATTTTCCTCCGATAATTTTTAAGTTATATATGTTCTTTGAATGTATACTGTTTTAGTACACATTCATTATACACCATATCGAGCGATTTGTCAATAGGTTTTGCAAAAATAATTTAATGAATTTTTTATGAATCAAAAAAGAGTTGACATTTCGCAAGACAAGTGGTATAATATCTGTAAAAACAATCATTGAGGAAAATAGAAAAATGGTAAAAGAACTTGTGCATGACCCGATATTTTTGGCAGGAAAATCGGAACTTGCGGATAAAAACGATCTCGATACCGCGTATGATCTGCTCGACACATTAAAAGCGCACAGCGATGGCTGTGTCGGAATGGCGGCGAACATGATCGGTGTGAGAAAGCGTATCATCGCGTTTTTGTATGAGAGCGGAAAGACTTCTACATACACGCTTATGTTAAATCCTGAGATAATAAAAAAGGATTCGGTCTATGAGACCGAGGAAGGATGTCTGTCGCTGCTCGGCGAGCCGAGACCCTGCAAGCGGTACAGGACGATAAAGGTCAAGTACCAGACTGTTGATTTGCAGCCGCGGATAAAGACCTACAGCGGCTTTACTGCGCAGATAATCCAGCATGAGGTCGATCACTGCGATGGTGTGCTGATATAGTGATCATTCGAAAATTTAATACTGTTTTGGAATATTTCGCAGTAAGTTTTCTAATGTCATAAGCATCATCAAGAATATCGAACAGTCAGGCTGCTCAAACAGAGGATTTGAGCAGCCTGACGATTTATTTTCAATTGATTTCTGAGTATGAAAAGCTTACAAAGGATCTGCGGCATAGATACGTTGATTCGAACTTGGTCTCGGTATAATATTATGATCGCTTCGATACGCTTCCGTATTTATCTCAACATCAGCAGCACCTCAGAAAAACGGGGAGAACAAGCAAAATATTAAATTAAAAGCCCCCGAAAATATTTGCAAAATCAAGTTTTTTCGCTCAGGGAACAACAAAAAAGCTCGGAACAAGTTCCGAGCTCTGGCGGAGAGGGGGGGATTCGAACCCCCGTGCGATTGCTCGCAAACTGATTTCGAGTCAGCCCCGTTATGACCACTTCGATACCTCTCCGTATTCTGTTCTCATCTGGCTCTCACCTGATGACTCATATATTATACCATATTTGACCGCGTTTGTCAAGGGCTTTTTGCAAATTTCCTTAAAAATATCAAAACTCACAAAATCGCCCCTGACGATTCATGCTTTTGACGGCAAATATGACATATCGGTTTGCTTTGACAATTTGCCGTGACATTATGTCGTGACATCATGTCTTGAATACTACAGTGAACTCCGTTCCGACATCTATTTCGCTGCTTATCGAGATCTGAGCACCGTACAACGCGCAGATGTGCTTGACTATCGCAAGTCCGAGCCCTGTGCCGCCGGTCTTTTTTGAACGCGATTTGTCAACGCGGTAGAATCGCTCGCAAAGATGCGGTATGTTCTCCTTGGCTATGCCGATTCCGGTGTCGCGCACACGGAGTATGGTGTTTGTTGATGTTTCCTCAAGGCTCACACCGATCCTGCCGCCCTGCTTATTATAGTTCACGGCATTCGATATTAGATTCTGCAAAAGCTCGTACATCCGCTTTTCGTCCGCAAGCACCGATGCTTCGCCCGACACATTTACTTCAAGCTCCTTCGCTCTTATCGACTCGGAAAGCTCGCATACGACCTCTCGCGCTACCGAATCGAGCCTTACCTTGATCGCTGTGCCTTTATCGCGCATATCTTCGAGCTGCGACAGCTTAAGCATATCCGAGATAAGGTCGGACAGGCGCAGGGATTCGGTATGTATCCGTTCGAGCTGCTTTTTTATGCTTTCATCGCTGTTTTTTGCCATAGCAAGCTCGGTCAGACCAAGCATTGCCGTCAGCGGAGTTTTAAGTTCATGTGAGGCGTTTGCGAAAAATTCCTCTTTCTGTCGCGCAAGCTCCTTTTGAGCGGTTATGTCCGAAATTATTATAAGGCTCGCGATCTCATCACGCAACGGTTCATTCGGCTGTATGACCTCGATCTGCAATATGCGTTCGTTCATCGAACGCTCGAAGCGGCTGTTCTTTTCGGCAGAGAGTATGCTTTCCAAAAGCGCGGAATCATCTATCAGGTATATCAGCTCTTTTGAGATGACGCTGCTGTTCTTTGAAAAGAGTTTAAGTGCGCTCTTATTTATGAATGCAGTCTTTTGTTCGCTCGTGAGCGCGATTATTCCCTGAGAAATGTTGTCGAGTACCGCATTCAGCTTTTCGCGCTCCCTCTCCTCGCTGAGAATATGTGCCAGAGTGCTTATACTGAGCAGGTTTATCTCGTCGTACACGGCATAAAATTCGCTGTCGCTCATATCGGTTCGAAGCGGCATATAAGTGCCGTCGTTCACGCTCTTTAAGCTTTTGGCGATGTCGCCGATCTTCGCTGCGACATTTTTTGAGAGCTTATTTGCAAATACCGCTGCTATGACCGCGCTCAGCAACAATGCGGCGATCAGGAAGGGAAGGGTCGAGAGGATATAATCGTTTATCTGTGCGCTATGTATCGCGATGCGCAGAACGACCTCGCCGAAGTCCTTTAGCTCGGTCTTTACGGCATAGTATGCCATTTTACACCTCAAGGTCTCGGAATAACGCTCGACTGCTCGTGGGCTTCCGCTGAGTGCCGCCTTGACCTCTTCGCGGTCGATGTGGTTTTCGAGCTGTTCGCCGGTGTCGCTCTCGTATATGACTTCGCCGTCCTGCGAGATTATGGTTATTCGGCATTCCTCACGGTTGCCGAATATGTCGAGACGGCTCAGGTCATCGACTCCGCCGAGCATTGCCGAAGCCAGTCTTGTTTCGGTGACGAGCCGCTCGGTCACGAGCTTTTTATTGCTGAAATATGCCGCACTGATTCCTGCGGTGAATAGGATGAGCAGAGACAGGAGAGCGATCAAAAAGCATTTTATGAAAATATTCCGTTTCATGCGCCCTCGAATCTATAGCCTATCCCTCTGACCGTAACGATGCAGTCGGAGCCGCCGCCGGAATGCTTTATCTTGTCGCGTATCGCTGCGATGTGCATATCGAGCGTTCTTGTCTCGCCCATGAAGTCTCCGCCCCAGACCTCCGAGAACAGCGTATCGCGCTCGACCGTTATGCCCGACTGTCCGATGAGTATCTTCAATATTTTAAATTCCTTTAAGGTGAGCTTTAGATCATTACCGTCATACAATATCTTATATGTGTTGTTGTCAACCGTGAAGTGACCGGCATTCGTCACATAGAGATTCGCACGGCGCAGATTTGTCTTTACTCTCGCCATGAGTTCGAGTATCGAAAAGGGCTTCGACATATAGTCGTCCGCACCCTTATTTAGTCCCTTTACGAAGGAGATCTCGTCCGATTTCGCGCTGACGATTATGACCGGGATGCGTTCGTCAAGCTCGCGTATCTTAGTCAGTATCGCATAGCCGTCCATGTCGGGCAGCATTATGTCAAGAATTATGATGTTCGGCTTATGCTTCGGGAATACCTCGAAGAAATCCTTTCCCGATGAGAATATCCTCACCGAGTATTCGTCCTCGAACGCTCCCTCGTAGACCTCCTGTATGCCCTCGTCATCCTCGACGACATAGATCAAAGCATTCGTATCTTTCATTAAAAGCTTCCTTTCAAAAAAGTCATTATAAGGCTCAGTACTTTACATGGACTCCGGTCTCGTTGTATTTCGTCCATTCCGCAACGTTGACGGCATGGTCGCCGATCCTTTCGAGATATTTCGCTATCATCATAAGCTCGATAGCCTGATCTCCGTTCTTTCCGTCCTCTTTTATCAGCGCGATAAGCTCCTCCTTGACGGTCAGGAAAAGCGAATCCATCTCGTCATCCGCCAATACCACGCTGTCTGCCAGCTTCTCATCGTTCATGATAAAGGAATTTACACTCTCCGAGACCATTTTGACAGCTAAGCTGCCCATCTCGGAGATGTGCGTGAGATTTTTTATATACGGTGCGCCGCCGAATGAATAGACAATATCGCCGATGTCGCTCGCCTGATCTCCAAAGCGTTCAATGTCGGTTATCATTTTCAGTGCGCAGGAGACCTCACGGAAATCCTTTGCGACCGGCTGCTGACGTATCAGTATGCGCATACATTTCTTCTCGATATCCATCTCATATTCATCGACCTGCTTGTCCATCAGTCCGACGCTTCTTCCGAGCTCCGGATCTTTTTCGGCAAGTGCCCTTATCGCCGTTTCGATCATGTTTTCGGTCAAACGGCACATTTTTACAAGCTCTGTTTTGAGCTGTGACAGCTCATCCTCGAATTGCTTTCTCGCAGACATATAAGACCTTCCTTTCAGCTCCGACCCGGAGCAGTCTGATAAAAAATACAAAAGGGAAGGAATACATCTGTTCCCTTAAGATTATATCATATTTTTGTGAATTTTTCAACACGTGATCAACCGAATCTTCCTGTGATATATCTTTCTGTCCGCTCGTCCTTCGGCTCTGAGAAAATATCGTCTGTGTCACCGTATTCGACAAGCTCTCCGAGAAGGAAGAAGCCGGTCTTGTCGGATATTCGCGCCGCCTGCTGCATATTGTGTGTTACGGTGACTATCGTGGTAGTTTTCGAAAGCTCAACGCAAAGCTCCTCGATCCTTCCGGTCGATATTGGGTCGAGCGCGGAGGTCGGCTCGTCCATTAGAATTATCTTCGGTCTGACCGAAAG
>CAZRVL010000129.1:0-4785 GCA_964603455.1 uncultured Lachnospiraceae bacterium | reverse complement strand
CGTTCGGTGAATGCAAGCAGAATGCGTTTATTGAAGATGTTGAGACGTCGGGTTGTAGCGGTGCGATTCATCATGCGATCTGGAACTATACGGAAGAAAACGATACGGTATTGACGTCGGATTGGCATTGGGGTCCGTACAAAGTATTCTGCCGTGATCTTCTTCGTAACTTCGACACGTTTACGTTGTTCGATGAGAACCTCAACTTTAACGTAATGTCCTTCATGAATAAGACGAAAGAAATCCTTGCCAAACAAAATCATCTCTTGGCAATCCTCAATACACCGGCACACAATCCGACCGGTTACAGCTTGTCGGACAGCGATTGGGAACACGTAATGTGGATTCTTCGCGAAGCTGCCAAAGATACGTCAAAACAGATTGTTCTTATGGTCGATATTGCATATCTTGATTATGCAGGCGATCATGCACGTGATTTTATGAAAAAATTTGAAAACCTGCCGGATAACTTCTTGGTGCTTATGGCATTCAGTATGTCGAAGGGCTATACAATGTACGGTCAGAGAACGGGTGCGATTATCGGTATCTCGTCCAATCAAGACGTTATTACTGAATTCGTTAATATCAATCAGTTCAGCAGTCGTGCAACGTGGTCGAATATCAACCGTAGCGCGCAATACACGCTTCAAGCGATCAACAATGATCCGACGCTCAAAGCTCGCTTGATGAGTGAACGTGACGGCTTCTATCAGTCGATTCGCGGCAGAGCAGACGTATTCATGAAAGAAGCGGCTGAATGTGGTCTGGAAATGCTTCCGTATCGTGCAGGCTTCTTCTTGACGATTCCGGCAAAAAATACAGACGCTGTCTGCGAACGTCTCCATGACGACTTCATCTTCGCAGTACCGCTTGCCAGCGGTATCCGTATTGCAATCTGTGCAATTCCGCAGAATAAGGTATACGGCATGGCAAGCAAAATCAAACAAGCTATTGATGAGCTTGGTAAATAAGAATCATAGAGCAGAGTGCTTATTCGTAGGCACTCTGTTTTTGTTATGCGGGCGGAATAGAATCGCGGATGCGTGCCATACTACTGGCAGGAGGTGCTGTCAATGGAGCGATGGACAAGAAAGGACATCCTAGATACGCGGTATGATGCACGGTTTTGGGCAATGCATATCATCGGATGCAGTCTTATCTTCATGTGGGGGATGCGGACGGCAAGTCGTGCGGCGGTATCGATTGCGATTTATCAGATGGTTCGTCGAATGTTCGCAAAAGAAGGATAATGATGAATGAAGAAGAAAAACTGTCATGAAAAGTGACAGTTTTTTTATTAGATTCTTGTACTTTTAGAAAAGTAGTGTTAAAATTTGAAGTATAGGCTGTTGATGTGAGAGGGGAAAGAGAAAAGGTCAGCAGAGAAAATGAGTGAGGTGGCAATATTGTTCAACTTAAAACCGAAAGAAGACGAATTTTTCCGGTTGTTCGCAAAAAGTGCAGGCATTCTGCGTGAGGGTGCAGCATACTGCGAAAAAGTCGTTCTTGACCATGAAAAAGTAGAAGAGATTAAATTAAAAATGTCGGAGCTTGAGCATCAAGCGGATGATGTGAATGACGCGATTTTGGATAAACTCAACCAGACGTTTATTACGCCGATTGACCGTGAGGACATCTATGCATTGGCATCGAAGATGGATGATGTTATGGATATGATGGACGGTGCGGTAGAGAGAATGTATCTCTATCATACTGGCAAACCGACAGAAGGTGCGGTTGCATTGGCAAGCCTCTTGCTGCAATGTGCTGACGAGCTGTTGCGTGCAATCGAGCTTATGAGCAATATTAAGAAGAATCAGGAACAAATCTTAGAGCATGCACGTCGCATTTCGGTTATTGAAAGTGAAGGCGATTCTCTCTATCGTAAGGAAGTTGCTGAGCTGTTCTCTTCTTGCACGGATCCGATTCGCTTGATTAAATGGAAAGAAGTTCTGCAATACTTTGAAGATACGACGGACGAATTTGAACGAGTCGCAGACGTGTTGCGTGGAGTGGTAATGAAGTATGCTTGATCTCGATATCCTAATTATAATGGTCGTATTGTGTGCCCTTGTATTTGACTATGTCAATGGGTTCCATGATACGGCGAATGCAATTGCTACATCCGTATCAACGCGTGCATTGTCACCGCGTGTGGCTATTTGGATGGCAGCAGCCTTGAACTTTTTGGGTGCTATGTACAGCACCGGTGTTGCCAAGACGATTGGTGCTGACTTGGTAAAATCCGCTAGCTTAATCAATTCGGAGGTTATGATTGCCGCCTTGATGGGGGCAATTGCCTGGAATCTGTTTACGTGGTATATCGAAATGCCGAGTAGCTCGTCGCACGCTCTTGTCGGCGGAGTTGTTGGTGCGGTTATTATCAGTGTCGGTGCAGATGCACTTCGTATTGAAGGGATTTTGAAGATTGTCATGGCGTTGGTGCTTTCGCCGATTGCCGCGATTGCAACCGGATTTGTCGTAATGACGGCACTGTATTGGATATTTGGTCGCGTATCGCCGCGTAATGTCAACCATAGCTTCAAGAAGATGCAGATTGTGTCGGCGGCAATGATGGCATTCTCGCATGGCTCGAACGATGCACAGAAGGCGATGGGTATCATCACCTTGGCACTTCTCAGCTCGGGTTATATCGATGTATTCGAGGTTCCGCTCTGGGTTAAAATCTGTGCAGCAACGGCGATGGGCTGTGGTACTGCTGTCGGTGGTTGGAAGATTATCAAAACCATGGGCGGTAAGATATTCAAGCTCGAACCGATTAGCGGGTTCGCAGCAGACCTCAACTCCTCGATTGTTATCTTCGGGGCAACGCTCTTACATCTTCCGGTTAGTACGACGCACGTTGTATCCGGCTCGATTATGGGTGTTGGTACGGCAAAACGCGTCAGAGCAGTACGCTGGGGCGTAGCACGTTCGATGCTCATGGCATGGATATTCACGATTCCATGTTCGGCACTTGTTGGTGCGGCATCGTACAAGCTTATCAAATTGTTCTTATAAGAAACATATAAAGGCAACATAGAAATACGTTCTATGTTGCCTTTTTTCATCGCTAGAATTATTTTCAAACGGATAAAAAAGTCGTATAATAGAAGTATAAAGTCTTAATAGAAACGACAGAATAGGAGCGAGATGATCATGCAGAGAGAAAATATCTTGATTCGATTCAGCCATGGGACGGCAATGCATTTTGCGAAGGAAACAACGCTTCTCGAGATGAGCCGTACCCAGTCTGTTTGCGGTCTGTATAAGGAAGCGATTGCTGGTGCGATTGTGGATAACAGAGTATGTGATTTGCAGACGAAGATAAAAAAAGATAGCTTGGTGACGTTTTTCCCAATCAATACACCGCTTGGTATGGAGGCATACAAGAGAACGTTGACGTTTGTCTTGATGATGGCGGTAGCAGAGCTGTATGACGGGATTACGATGGTGGAACATTCGTTGTCGAAGGGGCTGTTCTGCGAGATTCGTCTGCCACAAGGAGAGCTGACGCGTGATATGACGAAGGCGATTCGTCAGCAGATGAAAGAGATTATCGAAGAAGATCGTCCAATCGTAAGACAGGTGTACAATCGCTTGAAGGTGATTGAGTATGTAGAGGAAAATGGCAAGGCGGACGAACGGGCACAGCTGTTGCGTCAGCTCGACAGAACGGCAGAGACGGTATATTCGGGCAGTGTGATGAGCAACGAGGCAGAGGATACGATTACGCTCTATCAATGTGATGAGCATTATATCTATCTCTATGGACCGATGCTCCCGTCAACAGGCTGTTTGAAGAAGTTTGACCTGATGCATTATGCGTCGGGGGTTGTCTTGCGTTATCCAATCAACAGCCCGCGGGAGGCGATTCCTGCGTTCGTCAATCGTCCGAAGCTTGCTGAGATATTCGCAGAATCGGAGGATTGGGCACATATTATGCATTGCCCGTACGTTGCTGATTTGAACCGGATGATTGAAGAAAATCGGTCGGGGCAGGTTATCCGCTTGGCAGAAGCACTCCATGAGAAAAAGATTGCTCAGATAGCTGACAAAATTATGAAACGTGGTAGTTCGTTACGACTAATATTGATTGCAGGGCCATCGTCCTCTGGCAAGACGACGTTTGCTCAGCGTCTTAGTGTCCAGCTTCGTGTCAATGGTATCAATCCGGTGCCTATCTCCGTTGATGATTACTTCCATAATCGTGAAGATACACCGCTTGATGAACATGGTAATTACGATTTCGAGTCGATTAATGCAGTTGATGTAGAGCTTCTGAATGAGCATCTGACGAAGCTGTTAGCCGGCGAAGAAGTAGAGCTTCCGTATTATAACTTCAAGACAGGCAAACGGGAATACCGCGGGAAGAAGTTGCAGTTGAAGTCTGATGAAGTCCTAGTCGTAGAAGGGATTCATGCTCTCAACGAGAAGATGACATATGCTATCGAGCGGTCGTGTAAGATGAAAATCTACATCAGTGCATTGACGCAGCTTTCGATTGATAGACATAATCGCATCCCAACGACGGATACGCGATTGATTCGCCGTATTGTGCGTGATAACAGATATCGCGGACGTAATGCAGTCGATACGCTTCGTGGCTGGTATTCTGTACGCAATGGCGAAGAGAAGAATATCTTCCCGTATCAGGAAGAAGCTGATGTTATGTTCAACTCAGCACTTCTCTATGAGCTGGCAGAGCTTAAGAAGCATGCCAAACCACTCTTAGAGGCAATCGAGCCAAATGTACCGGAGTTCATCGAAGCACAAAGACTATTG
>CAZRVL010000128.1:0-4827 GCA_964603455.1 uncultured Lachnospiraceae bacterium | reverse complement strand
GAGAGGTCTTTCCGGTTCCACCGTGACCCATAAGGCATACGTTGCGGATACTTTTTGTTGTGATCTTTTCCATTTTGATTAGCTCCTTTTCATGTTCTGGTAAATATTTGGTAGAGCAGCTATGAATCGGTTAATTTATCTTGATAACTTTAATAAGCTGAATAAATTTTCGGAATCAAATATGTCTCTGGTGAATATTATACACCAAAACGCGAAAAAATGCAATAGGATTCGGTAAAAATTATCATAGTTTCGAATGTAGAAAAAAGACTCACAGATTTATGCAACTTACACAAAAAACTTAAAAAAATCGATTTTCACGGAGCTTTTCACGAGCGCTTTCCTTGAAAAGTGTTCCTTTCAAACATTTTTTTGTCAATAGTGTTCATTACGACCAACTTCTTTTTACTCCAAAGCGGAGCGGCAAGCGCATCACCAAGTCCGTCTCCGGTTATCCTGCCTATTACGGTCTCGGGTGGAAGGACTTCAAGCTGTGCGACAACTGTATCTGTATATTCATCGAGCGTCAGGCATTCGAAATATTTTTCGCACCATAGCTCATATAATCGAGTGCCTTTTATAACATGCAGCAGATGGAGTTTGAGTTGCTCGGGATGCAGTGAAGCGACCTCCTTTGCGGAAACGAGCATCATTTCAAAATTTTCACCCGGAAGACCGTCAATCAGATGGACACAAATATTTATTTTTTCTGAAGCTCTTCTGAGCCGCTCGAAGCCATTTAAAAAATCCGAATAGGTGTGTCCGCGGTTTATGAATTTGGCAGTTTCATCGTGTATCGTTTGAAGTCCCAGCTCTACAGTCAAAAATGTGCGCTCGGAAAGCTCGGCTAAATATTCGCAGACATCCTCCGGAAGACAATCGGCGCGTGTCGCAATGCTCAGTCCGACGATATTAGGACAGTCTATTGCAGCTTCGAATTTTTCTCGAAGCACTTCAAGCGGTGCATATGTATTTGTGAAGGCTTGAAAATATGCGATACCGAGCGGATCTTTCCACTTTTTTCTCATAACATCGAGTTCATTTTGAAGCTGAACGTCTATCGACAGCGAGGCATCCGCACAAAAATCGCCTGAACCGCGTGCGGAGCAGTATATACATCCTCCGACGCCGACCTTACCGTCGCGGTTTGGACAGGTGAAGCCGCCGTCAAGCGGAAGCTTTGCGCATTTCGCGCCGAATTTTTGTCTTGTGAAATAATCGTATGTATGGTAGCGTTTGTTTGAGTCGCTGTAAGGGAATGGATTAGTATCGGCTTGTGTTGACATTTTTATTTTCTCTCGCTTTATGCGAGGACTTCCTTTCTTTTCATTTTTCGTGTCTGAACCCTTGATTTTTGGCTCAAAACCGAGCTTTAAATATATGATACCATATTTTCAAAAAAAAATCAAGAAAATTTTGAAAAACCCCTTGACAAATTCGAAAAAATGTGATATAATATATGTGTGCTCAAGAGAGAGTACAAAAAATAACAAAAACAAATATGCGAGTGTAGTTCAATGGTAGAATTCCAGCCTTCCAAGCTGGTCGCGTGGGTTCGATTCCCATCACTCGCTCCAGTTAAAGGTTCTTGCTTCGGTAAGAACCTTTTTCATGTCAAAAACAATTCCCGAACCATAAAGGCTCGGGATTTTGTTTTTATTCAGAATCATTCAAACAGCTCGAACAGCTTTTCGTAGTATGCGGTAACACTGCTGATATTTTGAGCATACCGCGAGGCAAAGTTCGGATTGTTGTCGCTGACAAGACCCGAAACAGTCCAGTAAAATCCTTTTCCTCCGTCATATACTATTCCGAAATCATATATTCTCTTTGAAAGTATATAATCCATCATAGCGATAGATTCTTCATTTCTTGCGCCCTTTTGCTTTATTGCGGATTCATAATATGCGGGGATCACTTGGCGATAGGTCTCGGCACAGAGTGCTTCGGCAAGTATGCCGACTCTTTCGGTGTCAACTACTGTCTTCGGAACAGCCATAGCGGTGAAGCCCGGGTCAACTATCGTTATGTAATCCAACTGTGCCTCATCCCACTTCGGCAGCGGAAGTATGCCGTAATCGTGTACCGAATCGCGCAGATAGAGTATGCCCGAATCGATCATCGCCATACTGAACAAGGTAGTTCCTTGAGCCATTTTTTCAACACCGATATAGTTTGAATTGCCCTGCGCATTTTTATAGGTCTTGTCAAAGCAAGTACCTTCACTGTTGTGGTAGAGATCGATGAGCTTTGCCACTATATCTGTGGTCTTTTCCGCGCCGAAAACTATCTCACCGTCTTCAATTATCTTGCCGCCGAATGCCCATAGAAATGCGTTTATGTTGCTTCCGGTCGCGCTTGTGAATCCGAAGAAATCCTCGACTGTGTCGCGCTGACCGTTGCTGTTCATATCACGGTAGGTGTCCTTTGTATACTCCATCATCCGGTCTACAGTCCATTCGCCGTTGTATACGATCTCATAAAGATCAGGCAGCTTGTAGGCTTCCGCCTCTACGGTATCGTAATACATGGCATATGTGCGTCCTAGAGTCGTCAGACCATAATCTCCTACGGCGAGATACGCACAGCCGTTCACAGTCAGATCGTTTGCATTGCTGTCTGACCACCACGGATTTTCAAAATCAACATACGGCAGATCATACCAGTTCATGAGTATCTCACTGTTTACCCATCCGGCTGCGGTGTTCACGTGCTGATTGAGTAGCTGATAGTAGTCCTCACAGGCTGATACGGATTGATTTACCTTTGCGACAAGTTGATCATACTTGTCCGAGATTATTTCAAGCTTTATGTTGAATCGGTCTTGAACAGCCAGATTTCTGCGAAATACCGCATCGTTAAGGACTTCGCCGTTCAATTCCTCGGCTAAAAAGCCCTCCTCACATCCGGTATAGTTATTGATGGTTATAACAAATGATTCGCCGCCGAAATCAGCTTTGGGGAGGTTATCCGGTGTATTGGCGCGTTCATATTCGAGAGCGGTGGAGCTTTGCTCAGTATCGGTCTGGTTGTCTTGAGTTGTAGTTTCGTTAGAGCTGCCTTGATCTCCACAGGCTGTCAGAAGCATAGCAGCTGCAATGATAAGCGTAAGATACTTTTTCATACAGGACCTCCTAAATATAAATTTAATTAAACAGCGGTACTTTCACGGGACGAGAACCGTTTTCGACCGACTCTGCGGAGAGTAGACCTGCTGCTGTCCAGTTAGCCGCATCCGAGAACGATACCGGTACGGGTGTGTTGTTTATCACGCAGTCGGCAAATTTTTCGAGCATCATAAGCGCGCCGCTGTCGTAAAGCTCATATGTGCTATTGTCCAAAAGATCGGGAGCATAGTCATCAGGATCCCAATATTTTTTCCACTCAGCTGTGCAGGCATCCTTGAATTCATACACATTGTTCCAACCGCCCGGAGCATTCCAGCCGCCCTGACGGCTAAAGCCCTTGATGTAGACCTTGTGGAAATCCTTCGGTCCTTGAGGAGCTTGATAGCAGCCCTGAGTTCCCTGAAAGCTGTAGTATGTAACATTGTCGGGACGAGGTGACACGAAGCTCGAACGCAGACGGATAAGATGTCCCTTTTCGGTCTCAAGCATGAGCGCACAGGTATTGTCCGCCTTCATATCGAACGAATGTCCTGCCGCCATGCAGCTTACAGAGGTTATCTTTTCGTCCATTATGTGGAGCAGAGGGCCTAAGGTGTGAGTTATGTAGGGATGTCCGCGTCGTCCGAAATAGGTTTTTTCGCGCCAACCGCCGATATTCGGGAAGTTGGGATGATATGCCTGGAAATCCTTTAGATAATCGCTCTCGGCATAGTATATCTCACCGAGCTTGCCGCGGCGTATCAGCTCTTCAACGATAAGCAGCGGACGTATATAGCAGTAGTTCTCAGCCATCATGTATATCTTTCCGCTCTTTTTTATCGCCTCTCCGACACGATAAATATCATCTATTGTGGTAGCCACTATGACCTCGGACAATACGTGCTTTCCGGCTTCGAGCGCATCTATGACCGTTTCTGCATGAACATCTATCGGTGTTGCCATGACTACGGCATCTATTTCTGGGTCTGTCAAAAGCTCGCGGTGATCGTAATATACCTTTACACCGTCTCCGTATGACTTGGCTCTTGCATCAGCCTTGTCGCGATCTATGTCGCATACTGCTTTAAGCTCGATGTTTTCGGCTTTCAGTGAATTTAGTGCATGGATGTTTCCACGGTTGAGACCGACCACTCCGATTTTGCATTTTTTCATAAGTTTACCTCCTTGTCAGATACCGAAATCCGGGATCTCTATAGGCTCACCGCCGTTTATGATAGATTTTTCGGACAATATTCCGGCAGCTGTCCAGTTTAGTGAGCGTGCGAGACCTATCGGCGGTTCGGTGTCGTTTATTATCGATCTGCCGAAGGCTTCGAGCAGAAGCGGTGTTCCGCTGTCATAGAACGAAGTTCCGTTGTCCTTCGAAGTATCGAACCCTTCCGGGATAATATCCCATTCCTTTGGCAGAAGTCCCTTGAAATCATACACATCGCGCCATTCCTCCGGAGCGCATATGTCACGTATATGTACCTTGTGCGTGTCAGTTGCGCCGATAGAGCCCTGATAGCAGCCCTTCGTGCCTTGTACGCTGTAATAAGTGTAGAGATCCGGGCGAGGTCCCATAAAGCTGTTGCGAAGTCGTATCATTCCGCCGTCTTTTGTCTGGAGCATGAGCACACAGGTTCGGTCAGCCGTCAAGCCGTCGAATTTTCCCGCACCCATGCAGGTGACTGTTTTTATATCGCTGCCCATCGTATAG
>CAZRVL010000127.1:0-4946 GCA_964603455.1 uncultured Lachnospiraceae bacterium | reverse complement strand
GCAAGGTGTGAGCTTGCGCGCAGGCGTTTTTTTTATTATTGTAATTTGCTTGCTCCTGGTTTTTATTGTGAGGATCGTCCGTATATTGTGAGGATGTGCGATGGTTTGCAGTCGTTTGTTGAGTCGGATGCGCGGGTGTTGGTGCTTACTGTGCCGCCTCGGTTTGGGAAGAGTCGTACGGCTCAGATGTTGGTGCAGTGGATGCTTGGTCATGATCAGTCGTTGAAGGTTATGACGGGTTCGTATAATGAGATGTTGTCGACGACGTTTGCGAAGAATGTGCGTAATGCGATTATGGAGGTTAAGGCGGATCCGTATGTTGCTGTTTTTGGTGATGTGTTTCCGGGTGTGCGGATTCGGCAGGGTGATGCTGCTATGAATATGTGGTCGCTGGAGGGTGGTTTCCAAAATTATTTGGCGACTAGTCCGACGGGGACGATGACTGGGTTCGGTGCGACGCATTTGATTATTGATGATTTGATTAAGAATGCGGAGGAGGCGTTTAATGAGAATGTGAAGGATAAGCATTGGGAGTGGTTTACGAATACGGCGTTCAGTCGTGTGGAGAATGGTAAGATTATTATTATTATGACGCGGTGGGCGACGGATGATTTGGCGGGTCGTGTGTTGCGGTTTTTCGGGGATCGTGGTGTTGCGGTTCATCATATTCAGATGAAGGCTAGGCTGGATGATGGGTCGATGTTGTGTGATGCGGTGTTGTCGGCTGAGGCGTATGAGTTGAATAAGAGTGTTATTGGTGAGGAGATTTTTCAGGCGAATTATCAGCAGGAGCCGATTGATATTAGGGGCAGGTTATACAGCGGATTCAAGACGTACACGAGCCTGCCGACGTTTCGGCAGGTGCGGGCGTATGTGGATACGGCTGATACGGGTAGTGATTATCTATGTGCGTACATTTATGGTGTGACGAATGATCGCGAGGCGTATGTGCTGGATGTGCTGTATACGAAGGATGCGATGGAGATTACGGAGCCGAAGATGGCGGCGATGCTTTTTGAGTGTCGGGTGAATGTGGCGGATATTGAGAGTAATAATGGCGGGCGTGGGTTCGCTAGGAGTGTGAAGCGGATTCTTGCGGAGCGGTACGGTACGAATCGGACGAGTGTTCATCCGTTTACGCAGACGAAAAATAAAGAGGCGCGTATTTTGTCGCAGGCGACGTGGTGTATGGAGCATATTTATTTTCCGGAGAATTGGCGTGATCGGTTTCCGGAGTTGTATCGTGATTTGATGAAATACCAAAAAGAAGGCAAGAACGCACATGATGATTGTGCGGATGCTTTGACGGGGATTTGCGAGAATATTACGGGGGCGGAGCCGAGGGCGATGCGTGTGAATTATTAGGAGGGGGTGAGTGATATGAGAAATGATAAAGAGGAGATATACAGATTGCTGATGGATGGGTATTTTGGCATTGGCGGTTTTTTTGATGGGAGTTATCTTCGTCCGCATCCGCGCGAGTCGGGTGAAAAGTATGGTTTGCGTAAGCGGTTGGCGTACTATCTTAATTATTTGAAGCCGTGTGTGGATGCGCATGTGTCGCCTGTGTTTAAGACGAAGGCGGTGCGGGATTGGTCGGGGCAGGCGTCGTCTCTTTGGCAGATGTTCAGTGAGGATGTGGATTTTACGGGCAGGAGTGTCGAGGGGTTGATGAAGTCGGCGGCACTTTTTGCGAAGTTGTGCGGTGTGTCGTTTATTGTGGTTGATCGGGTGAGTGATGGTGTTGAGGCGGAGACGGTTGGTGCGTTGGCAAGTGATAGGCGTGCGCTGCCGTATGCGTTTATGGTTGATCCGCTTCGTGTGCAGGAGGTGTCTACGGATAAGTTCGGTCGTGTGGTGAAGTTTGTTTTTACGGAGCGTGATCAAGATCCGAATGTTTTGATGCCTGCTAAGCGGACGATGACGCCTGATGGTTGGGAGTTGGCGGATAGTAAGGGGAAGAAGTCGGGGAGGTGGAATTTGGGCGGTCAAACGCCTGTTGTTGCTCTGTTTTCTAAGGATTGCGGGGCAGATAATCCTTTGCCGCCGAGTGAGTTTCTTTCCATTGCGCAGACGAATCTTGGTATTTACAATATGTCCAGTTGGTTGAGTGAGATTCTTGTGAATCAGACGTTTAGTGTGCTGACGTATCCGTCGGTTGATTTGGAGGGTCTGGTGATTGGGACGAATAATGCGATTGGGTATTCGCCGGAGGCGAGTCATAAGCCTGAGTTTATTTCGCCGTCGGCGGAGCCTGCACAGACGTTGTCGGAGAATATTAACCGATTGCAACAGGAGTGTTATCGTATGGCTAGTGTTGTGAATGTGACGGGTGTACGGAGTGAGGCGAGCGGGGTTGCGAAGGCGTGGGATTTTGAGCAGACGAATCAGATTTTGGCAGATTTCGCGGAGCAGGTGGAGCAGGCGGAAAAACGGCTTGCGCGTATATTTGCGTTGTTTGTTGGTGCGCAGCTTGAGTATACGGTTAAGTATCCGAGTGATTACAATATTAGTGATGTGCAGACGGAGTTGGCGAATGCGGAGATTGCGAAGGGGTTGGCGTTTGGTGATGCGTTTAATCTGGAAATCTTCAAGCGTGTGTTGACGGCGTATTTGCCGGAGGCTGATGATGCGTTGTTTGATCGGTTGGTGGCGGAGTATGAGGCGGAGCAGGTGAAGATGCGGGAGATGGTTGCGCAGGCTTCTGTTGGGCTGCCGATTGATGAGGCGAAAGGGTTGCGGGATGATGCACAATGAGGCGAGATGAGAAGGCTCTTGATGGTATTATTAGTCGTCTGAGTAAGGTGTGGCAGGGGCAGGCGCGTGAGGCGGTCGGTCGGTTGTACGAGCTTTTGGATGGTGGGAGGAAGGTTGCTGAGGCGATCGCGGTGGTTCGTGATGAGTATCCTGCGTTGTTTACGTTGCCGAATGTGCGGTCTGCTCTTGTTGAGGCGGCGGCGTATGGCTATGGTGTTGTGCCGAGTGTGTTGAGTACGGCACAGGTGGCGTCGTGGGGTGCGGTGCTTGGTAGGGCGTGGGATGGTGGTGGGATGAAGTTGTCTGAGAAGCTTCACGGGGCGGATGTGAAGATGCGGGAGGCTATTGCGGATACGGTTCGCGATCAGATGAGGCGTAATGCTGTGTGGACAGAGGCGGCAAGGGCTCTGTATGATGGTTATGGGCGGGATCATGTTGTGCGTACGCAACAGTTGCCGAGGTATTTGTCTGCGGTTCGTTATTCATCGCGTGGGAGTGTTGCGGCGGTTCGTGCTGCACGTCGAGCGGTTGCTAATATAGAGCGTTTGTCGAGATGTGGTGCGCCGACGAGGTCTCTCAAGGCGGCGTATGGTGGTCTTGTTCAGGCGGCGCAGGTGGGTACGGCTGAGCAGCTTGAGCGGGCGTGTTATGTGGCGATTGAGGAGAAAAGTCGGTATGTGGCACAGCGTATTATACGGACGGAGCTTGCGCGTGCGTATTCGGATGGATTCAATGCAAAGATCATGCAGGACGATGATGTGGTTGCGGTAAGGCTACGGCTTAGTACTCGTCATCCTGTATTCGATATTTGCAATTTGTTTGCGGAGTCTGATATGTATGGGCTGGGGAAGGGGGTCTATCCGACCGATAAGATGCCTCCTGTGCCGCTTCATCCGTATTGTATGTGCCGGTTCGAGGAGGTGTATGCGTGGGAGGTTGACATCTCTAAGCGGAGGGATAAGGTTAAGCAGGCAGGTGATCAATGGCTGGAGGGCTTGAGTGACCGTCAGCGTCGTGAAGTCCTCGGTATAGATGGGGATAAGGCGTGGAGGGAAGGCGCAAGTTGGCAGAAGTACCTGCGGAATTGGCGGGGATTGGCGAAGCCTGAGACGAGGTTGAAAGAGCAAAGTTATATCTGGGGAGTAGGAAGCCCTGTTTGTGATTCAGAATATATCAAGTCGGAAGAATACAGAAAAAAATTTGATAAGCTATCTGATAATAAAGCACTTAACCAAGCTGTTTATAAAAGGTGTAAAGCGATGGTTACACATCGAAGTGGTAGCTATTTTGAAGATTTATGTATTCTAACTGCCGATAAAGGAATTTTGGTGGGGCTTACTTCGGGGAAAATACGCAACGAGGTAACTTATTCAAAAAAACTTACAGAGGATATGAGCAAATATGGGAGAAACGAGCTTATTTCAATACATAATCACGGCACCAATTTACCGCCTACCGGAGCAGATTTGGCTGTAGCCGGATATAGGGGGTATAAGTTTGGTGTTGTTGCTTGTCATAATGGCAGAGTTTTTTGTTATTCAACCCAAAAAGCCAAGCCGTTTACTTCAACAAATTTTGATGGAACGGTTGCGAAATATAAAGATAAACCGTATAATCTAAGTGAAGATGAGGCAATAATCAAAACACTAAAACAGTACACTATTGATTATGATATTGAATGGAAGGAGTTGATGTGACCATGAAAAAGGGATTTTGGACATTAGAAGAAAGACTTGCGTTTGAGAAATTGTCGCCTGAAGAGAAAGAAGCCGAACTTCAAAAAGGCAAAGAAGAAGATGCCAAGTTGACTGAATGGCCACCGGTGCCGGATTCTTATTTAGATATTTGATCAAGCATTCACGATTTTGTGAGTGCTTTTTTTGTACCCATTTTAGGTAAACGGCACTTACGATTTTCGTAGGTGCTTTTTATATTGCGCCGCAGTAGTGGCAAGTTCGCGGTAGATGCCGCAAGGATAGTCGCAGTAGTGACAAAGACCGCCATAGTATTGGCAAAGTAATAATACGGAGGTATTAGATATGGATTTACAGGAAGTGCTTGCAGCGTTGAAAAAAGGGGAAAACGGTGATGCAATGGCTGCCGTCATTGAAGGTGAGATGTCGAGACTGGCAGGCGAAGCAGGACGATACCGTCGCTCCAATAGAGATGCAAGCGAAAAAGTGAAAAAT
>CAZRVL010000126.1:0-5004 GCA_964603455.1 uncultured Lachnospiraceae bacterium | reverse complement strand
GAGAATGTTTGAGCCTCGTAGAGGCGAGTTTCGCAGCCACACGTAGCGTAGGAGCAAGCAAGTACTCCGGAGACGTACGGAGAACCCGAGAGTTTTTGTTACTTTTTGCGGTCAAAAAGTAAGGAGGGTTAGGAAGGGCTATGTCCTTCGATAAGAGGTCCTCCGCGATTCGCGTGACAAGATAGCTATAGCAACAAAAGAAAGTGACATAGCACAAGAGGTTCTTCGCGATTCGCGTTCCCCCGAAATGATACCCCGAATAGAAGCACGCCTTATCACAGGCTCCCCCTTTCCCCCTCATCTCCCTTATAGAAAGGACTGATTCAATATGGAACAATTCACTTTATTGGCAGGCGATCAGACGCTCAAGTCGTCTCGTGAGCCGCTGAACAATTCGCTGCTTACGCTTCGTTCGCTCTGTGCGGGTACCGCCTTCCCTACGACGAACCTGTCGGTTGGGATGCTCTGCTATCGCACGGATCTCGGTCGCATCTATCAGCTGAGCGACGCAGAGAATCAGACCTGGACAGACAAGGTCTCCATGAACATCTCCGGCTCTTCCGCAGTCGCAGCACAAGTCGCCTGGGCGAATGTTTTGGCTAGACCCAGCACATACCCGCCCGCCGCACACACGCACCTCTACGCAGGCTCTGCCAGTGCAGGCGGCAGTGCCACATCTGCCAACAAGCTCACCACCGCCCGCACCATCAACGACGTACCGTTCGACGGCACCGCAGATATCACGCTCGATGTCGGAGTCCAATCCGTCAATGGCAATACGCCCGACACCGACGGCAGCGTCTACCTCAATGCCATCTATGACGCTGCCATCGACGGACAGAATCTTACCTTCACCTTCGCCGACGGCAACAGCAAGACACTCACCACGCAAGATACTGTAAGCTCCAACTGGACGCTTACCCAAGGAGAAGCGGGCTGGACTCGCGATAAGACGACCGGGCTTACCATCCAATGGAGCTACGGTACCTCGTCTCGTACCTGGACCTTCCCTCGCCCGTTCACCGCGGTATACTACGCCGCCTCCAGCAGTGTCTCTACCGGCAAGTCCTCTAGCGGTCTTGATTACGTCAACAACGTATCGACTACCGCCATGACGAACCTCGGCTTCGGCACCAACTCGTATCTCATCGCCATCGGCATATCCTAAGGAGGAATCACCATGATAGGAACAACCTTTGTCAAAACCACCTATGACCCAGAAGAGTACACCCAAGCCGCCCTCTGGTGCAACACCCATGACGCAACCATCGTAGACCGTGGCGACCGCTGGGAGGTCGTCGCCATCCCCGCTCCGACACTAGCCGAGGTGCAAGCAGAAGCCATCACGCTCCTCAAGGATGCCCGCACGCGAGCCGAGGACGAGCCAATCACCTATGACGGCAATACCTTCGACTACGACAGCACCTCTCGCACACGACTGCGTACCGCCCGCCAAGCCATCGAGGATGGGGCAATCTCCGCCATCGACTGGACACTGTCCGACAACCGCACCGCCCGCCTGACACGAGAGGACTTCATCGCCATCAATACTGCCGCCGCCCAACGCTCTGCCGACCTCCACGCCCACTACAACCGAGCCAAACAGCTCATCTTGTCCGCATCCGACCGCTCCGCCATCGACGACATCCTCACACAAGAAGGACTCTCCTTATGAGACCACTCGACAAACAGCCCCGCACCAGCATCACCTTCACCCCACTGACCGGCGGTATCAACACCTCCGAGGCACCCCACCTCATCGCCAACGGCGACCTTGCAGACTGTCAGAACCTCCTCTACGAAGAAGCCACCGGCAAGCTCACCGGCAGAGCGGGACTTGCCCTGCGTAGCTCCTTTCCCTCCGCCATCCAAGCCCTCCACTACGACATCGACACCAACACCGTCTTCGTTTTTCTCGCGAACCGCTCCGTCTACCACCTGACAGACAGCGACAACCCCACCCTCATCGGCACACTCAGCGGAAGCCATATCCCCACCTGCGTCAAGTTCCAAAACCGTCTCTACATCGCCTCAGGCGACCGTCTCCAGTCCTACGACTACTCCGCCTCCCTTACCACTATCGACACCGCCCCGCCCGCCGACCTCGTATTCGTCCGTAGCGGTAGGCTCTGCACCGCCCTCACCGGCAGTGACCGCATCCGCTACAGTGCCATCGGCGACGCAACCGACTGGACAAGCTCTGCCACCGACGCATCCGGTGCAGGATGGCTCGACATCGGCTACGGCGACAGCGGAGACATCTCAGCTATCGTCCCCCTTGCCAATGACCTCATCATCTTCAAGACCAACGGACGCATCTACCAGCTCAACGCCGACAGCACCCCCGCCTCCTGGCGAGTCACCGAGCTTGCCACCTCCCTCAACCTCCGTGGCAACCGCTGTGCCACCCACCTCAAAGGAAACATCGTCTACCTCACCGACCGCGGACTCGTCAGCCTTGCCGCCACCGCCGACTACGGCAACCTGGCTGCTACCGACATCGGAGACAAGTTCGCCGCACTCCTCGCCGACACCGACAGCACAGCACGCTTCTACCCACTCACCCGACGCGGACTCCTTATCATCAGCCCCCACCGCACCGCAACCTGCCTCATCGCCTACCACGCCGCCCTATCCGCCGCCACCTGTCTCCAATTCCCCTTCGCCATCGCAGACATCTGCGAGACATCCGATTACCCCCTCATCGCCGCCGGACGCAACCTCTACACCTGGACACCCGATGCCCACACCGACAACAACACCCCCATCGACTACCGCCTCACCCTACGCCACCTCCAAGACCTACGCCCCCTCCACCTCTCCGCCGTCTACACCGACCTAACTGCAGACACACCCACCACCGCCCACCTCACCACCAGCGACACCCGACGCACCCTCACAGCCAACCTCTCCACCAACGCCCGCACCTACCTACGCACCAACCACACCGCCCACCGCATCGCCATCACCCTCCAAGCCAACAAGCCCTTCACCATCAACGACATCACCGCCCGCATCAGCCCCCTCTAACCACCATGCAAAGGAGCCAACCATGCCCACCACCATCGACGAATACAACCAACACTACCACCGCAAAACAGGCGACAGCCCCACCGCACCCGCCGACTTCACCCGCAGCTACCTCCCCACCCGCGGCTGGTGCTACTGGAAGCTAGACCCCACCGCCCACCTCCTCTACATCTGGTCCGTATCAGGAGACGGCCACTTCTGGCACGACTGGGCACGCATCACCGCCACCGCCTGCCAATGCCACGCCATCTGTACCATCTGCACACGCCCCATCCGCCCCTACATCCGCCTCTGGCACTGGCACATCGACCACATCGAGACCCAAAACGGCAAGCACCGCTACCGGTGCCACACACCGGAAGGTGCCACCGTCCTCATCACCCACAAGCACACCGACCCCGACGGCACCGACGCCTACTGGGTCACCGAATACCTCCAACCGACCCCGACCACCTCGCCGACCCCAGCCACACCACAACCAACCACAAGAAAGGAATGATATCATGGGTAAAAAAGGAAGTACCACCGTCCAAAGCTACACCCCGACCCCCGAAGAACGCCACCTCATGCAACAAGCTGCCAACTACGCAGACGCAGTAGCCCCCAACGCACACGCCCTCAACAACCTGGCAGCCGCCCTCCTCAACGGCTCCTACGGAGCAGTCCAAGCCAACTACGGACAGATGAATACCACCGCCCAGAACCAAATCGCCTCTGCCCAGCAAGGACTTGCCTCCCTCGCCCAAGGCAACCTCCCCACCGCCTACGTGAATAACCTCCAGACTGCCGTCAACAACAGCCTCCAGACCGCCCTCGGCAACACACTCCAAGACCTAGCCGGACGAGGCATCCTCAACAGCTCCGTCACCAACACCGCCATCGCAGGACTCTCCGACTCCGCCGCCAACGCCATCGCCAACAACTACCAAGCAGGCATCAACCAGCTCGCCGGACTCTACAACAACCAGATCGCCAACGCTGCCAGCCCAATCACCGCCAGCTCCGCCGCCCAAGAAGCCGCCCAAAAGCCTGCCCTCGACCTCTGGAGTGCCTCCCTCGGACTCAACAGCTCCACCACAGGAGCCCTCAGCTCCATCGCAGGACAAGGCACCCGCACCACCACCGCCACCGACCCATCCGGCGGACTCATCGGAGGCGTACTCACCGGAGCCGCCAGCGGAATCTTCTGCTTCACCGCAGACACCCTCATCACCACACCCGACGGCACCCGCCCCATCAAACACCTCCAAGCAGGCGACAGTGTCATCAGCATCGACCCCGACGACAACGAACAGCCAAGCACCATCCTCTCCGTCATGACACCACGCATCGCCGACACCTACACCATCATCTGCGAAAACGGTGCCGTCACCACCACACCAAGCCAACCACTCCGCACCCAAACCGGCATCGACATCACCGTCGACCGCCTCACCATCGGCACCCCACTCGCCCGCACCGGCCGCATCAAATCCATCATCCACAGCGGCAAACGCCCCGTCTACGACCTCAAAACCGACGGACCTAACACCTACCTCGCCAACAACTTCATCGCACAAGGAGGAACCACACAATGGGATTCTTAAACAATAGCCCCCTCGGATACCAACTCGGACTACTCGCAGGAGGACTCTGGGCCAAACGCTACCTAGAACGCGGACAGCAAAAGCAAGAGGCCCAAAACCTCATCAACCACTACACCCAAAACGGACTCGCCAACTACCCCTACACCAACGCCCAAACCACCCAAACCTACCCCAACTACAACGCATATAGAAACAAATAAAAAATAACAGCACTACAACGCAAAACGGCAGAAGAGAAAAGGGAGAACGCTACGCCCAAGCGTCCTCCCCTCTGCCCAAAGCTATCTTGAGGACGCTACCCGCGGAGAACCTCCTATCGAAGGACATAGCCCTTCCTAACCATCCTTACTTTTTGACCGCAAAAAGTAACAAAAACTCTCGGGTTCTC
>CAZRVL010000125.1:0-5016 GCA_964603455.1 uncultured Lachnospiraceae bacterium | reverse complement strand
CCTTCTGCCCGACATCAATTGCATCAATCGCCAGCAGCACCTGTCCTGCCGATACTTGACTGCCGACATCGACCGAACGCGAGATAATCTTACCGCCTACTTGGAAGGCTAGGTTCTTCTCATATCGCCCACATACACGACCGGAGTACCATTCACCGCTATCGGCACTCATACCGACCGTCACTGCTTTGACGACAGGCACATCCTCCGTCGCCTTCTGTTCATCGGAGCAACCGGTAAAGCATACCGCTATCAAAAGTGATAGCCCAATATAATATTTCAGCTTGTCTCTCATCTGCTATCCCTCGCAATCTTTTATGTAGTTATTAAACATTTATTGACTAACTATTTCTACTTGCATTATAAATTAGGACTAATCTAGATGCAACTACTATTTGTTAAAAAATACATGATTCATTCGCAAAATTTCACTTATACTATGTTTATCTACTACTATGGCTATGTCTAGATTACGGAGGAATAACGCAATGAAAGACATGACGGTTGGCTCACCGACTCGTTTTATTCTTCTCTTCACACTTCCTTTGATTCTCGGCAATATCTTGCAACAAATGTATAGCTTCATCGATACGCTGATTGTCGGTCGCACGCTCGGTGTCAATGCCCTTGCCGCAGTCGGCTCAACAGGTAGTCTGATGTTCCTGCTGATTGGTATCGTCATGGGACTGACAGGCGGGTTCGCCATCGTAGCAGGTCAGCACTACGGAGCAGGCAATCTTGAGATAGTCCGCCGTAGCATCGCGTGCGGTCTCTTGCTCTCGGCTATCTTCGCCATATTATTAACAGCACTCTCTATGATGATTGCCCGCCCACTGCTTGAGTGGATGCAGACACCGCCTGACATTCTCGATAATGGGGCAGAATTTCTTATGATTATCTGTGCCGGCACCGGTGCCTTCATGCTCCTTAACTATCTCTCTAATCTAAACCGTGCTCTCGGCAACAGCAAGACACCGCTATTCTTCCTGCTACTGTCTACCATACTGAACGTCATCTTCGAGCTGGTATTCTTATTGCAACTCGACCGGGGTGTACGCGGTGCGGCAGAAGCAACGATTCTCTCCGTCGCTCTTACTGCCACTTTGTATCTCATCTATCTGTTCCGCCAAAACAACCTGTGCCATATCACGCGTCATGACTGGTACGCAACTCGCTCATTTTATCTCCTGCATCTGCGTGCCGGGCTGGGCATGGCATTCCAATCATCTACGGTAGCTCTCGGTGCTATCATCCTGCAAACATCGCTGAACCAATTCGGAGCAACGGCAATCGCCGCGTATTCTGCCGCCCAAAAAATCGATGCCATCGCCAATATGCCAATGATGTCATTCGGTATGACGATGGCAGCTTATACTGCGCAGAACTTCGGTGCAGGCAAGCTATCCCGTATCCAAGACGGTGTACGCTCTTGTATGAAAATGTCAGTATCATTCGCCATTGTGATGGGACTGATTAATATGACGTGTGGGCCATTTCTCATCAGCTTGTTCGTTGGTAGTGATGAAGCTGAAGTCATCGAGCTGGCACAGGTCTATCTCAGTCGCACCGGTCTTGCTTACTTCGTATTGTCACTTCTATTTATCTATCGCTATACACTGCAAGGCTTAGGACAAAACGGTATGCCGACATTATCCGGCTTCATCGAGCTTGCTGCCCGCATCTTCGCCGCCGTCGTACTAGCCTCCGTATTCGGCTACTCCGGACTCTGCCTATCCGCACCGCTGTCTTGGACGTGTGCCGCACTCCCACTTGGTATCGCCTACTACCGCACCATACACCGCCTGACTGCAAATAGCACACCACACTAGCCAACTTCACCTGCAAGCTCTGCCAATCGCTCGCCCGACACGACTTCTTCCTCCTCTAATATTCGCACAGCTTCTTCCAAGACGCTCCGATGCTCTTGCAATACCGCTTGCACTCGCACCTCGGCTCCCTCGATGATACGCTTCACCTCACAATCAATCAGCCGTCTCGTCTGCGGGGCAACATCCTCCCGCACCGTAGCTGTTCCTGCCAGATACAGTCCGTTTTCCTCCGCATATCGCACCGCTCCTAATACCTCCGACATACCGAATTCCATCACCATCCGTCTCGCTAGCATCGTCGCCCGCATAAGATCATTCGCCGCACCACTCGACACCTCACCGAACACCATCTTCTCTGCCGTTCTTCCTCCGAGAAGTACAGCAATCTGGTTCGTCAGCTCCTCCTCACCCAAGAGATACCGCTCATCATCCGGTAACTGCATCGTATAGCCAAGTGTTCCTTTTGCCGTCGGAATAATGCTGATTTTGTGTACCTTATCCATCTTCGGCAGATAATACGCCGCCAGAGCATGCCCCACCTCATGGTAAGCAACTCTACGTCGCACCTCTCCCGCAAGCGGAGTCTGTCGTTGTAATCCTGCTACGATGCGTTCAATCGCCGCTTCAAAATCACCCATGCACACCTCCGAGCGATGATTCCGTACAGCTAATAGAGATGCTTCATTCGCAATATTCGCCAGCTCCGCTCCCGAAAAGCCCACCGTCACCTTCGCAATACGTGCAATATCCACATCATTTGCCAATCGCATCCTACGAGCATGAATCGTAAGAATCTCTCGTCTCCCCACCTCTGTCGGTAATACTACTTGAATCTGTCTGTCGAATCTGCCCGGACGCACCAACGCAGGGTCTAATATCTCCGGACGATTTGTCGCCGCCATAATGACTACACCAGAGTTGTCCGCAAATCCGTCCATCTCCGCCAAGAGCTGATTGAGCGTATTCTCCTGCTCCGAATGCGTGCCAAGTCGTATATTACGACTCTGCCCAATCGCATCGATTTCATCGATAAAAATAAGACACGGTGCCTTCTCCTGTGCCTGCTTAAACAAATCGCGCACCCTTGCCGCACCCACACCGACAAACATCTCTACGAAACTGGAGCCTGTCAAAAAGAAAAACGGTACACCCGCTTCTCCCGCTGTTGCCTTCGCCAATAGCGTCTTACCTGTACCGGGCGGACCTGCCAACAGAACGCCCTTCGGCAATCTTGCCCCCATCTGACGGAATCGCTCCGGCTCCTTGAGATAGTCGATAATCTCCCTCAGCTCAACCTCCGCTTCTCCGACTCCGCCCACATCGCGAAACGTAATCCCCAGTAGCTCACCTTCAATCTCCTTCGCCTTGCTCCGCCCGAACGACATCGCATTACCACGACTCATCCGCGTGAAGATAAAATACCACAACAGCACGAGTGGCACGAGCGGAAGAAGTAGTCCAATCAGCATATCAACTAGGCTCTCCGTCTCCTCCTTCGCCCCGAATGGTACGCCCGATGCAATCAATCGTTCCGTCAGCTGATCATCTGCAACCGCAACCGTAGTCCGCACTTCGCTAGATGCATCTGCCCGCTTCAAGAGGAATCGAATTCGCCCATCCATCAACACGACTTCTTCCACATTACCATCTGCCAGCTCAGTCAGAAATTCACTATAGCTGACCTCCGTCTGCATCATCCGATACGGCATATATACCCATCGGTTGAACATCCATGCCACCAGAATAGCCCCTAACAAAAACCACACCGAAAACTTTCTTCGCTTATTATCCATATGCAATCCTCCGTCATCTATCATCTCCTTCTATTGTGGATAAAATCACATCTTACCATACCCTACCAAAAGAAAAAATCCCACCGATATCTCGTATCGATGGGATTTATCCTGCTATATACGCTTATCTACCGCGTCTGCCTCCGCGTTCTGCCTTCGGACGGCGATTGCTGCGATTATCATTACCACGATGGGCTTTCTTTTTCTTCTTGCGGTCGAACGGATTATACGGTGCAGGAGCTTTTTTCTGCTTCGGCTGCTCCTTCGTCTTCTCGCTCGGCTTTTCTTTCTTCACCTGCGGTTTTGCCTTCGCTTTTGCCGCTTCTTTCGTCAACGTCTGCTTGATATTCTGCTCAATCTTGCCGAGATAATACCGCTGACGGTCATTGACGAACGTGACTGCTTCGCCAAGCTGACCGGCACGACCGGTTCTGCCGATACGGTGAATGTAGCTCTCTGTATCACGTGGAATATCATAATTGAATACGTGTGTTACCCCTTCTACGTCAAGACCACGCGAGGCAATATCTGTTGCGACAAGAATCTGGAGCTTCGCACGACTGAAATTACGCATGACCTGCAATCGCTTCGCCTGCGAAAGATCTCCGTGAAGTGTATCGACAGCATAGCCACGCTGAAGCAGAGCATCGCCTACCATCTCCGCTCTTGCCTTCGTATGACAAAATACGATTGCCAGATACGGCTGGCTTTCGTTAATCAGCGAACAAAGTTTATCGAGTTTGCGATCCTCACTGATGGTAATAACACGTTGATGAATATTCGTAAGCGTTACCTGTTCGCCTGCAATTTCAAGCTGCAGCGGACGCTTCATATAGCACGCGCTGAGATCTCGAATCGGCTGTGGCATCGTTGCCGAGAAGAATAGCATCTGACGTTTGGGACTGGTACGCTCAATCAAGCGTTCTACATCGTCCAAGAAACCAAGATGGAGCATCTGATCAGCTTCATCAAGCACGACTTGGCATACTGCAGACAGCGACAGATTTTTGCGTCCAATCTGATCGAGAATACGTCCCGGCGTACCAATGATAATATGCGGATCACGTTCTAGCTTCTTCTCCTGACGTTCAATCGCCTGACCGCCATAGATGCTAAGCACACGCACACCTTTAAGCGGTGCGAGCTTCTCCGCAACCTTTGTAATCTGAATCGCAAGCTCACGTGTCGGTGCAATGACGAGAGCCTGTACAGCCGATGCCTGTGGCTTGATTGCCTCCAAAATCGGAAGCAAAAATGCCAGCGTCTTGCCCGTACCGGTCTGGGCTTGTACGACCATATCGCGTCCCTGCATTGCCGTCGGAATCGACTGACGCTGTACTTCTGTCGGCATTGTGATCCCCATCTGTCTTAGCGTTTCGCAAATTGGCTGCGAT
>CAZRVL010000124.1:0-5113 GCA_964603455.1 uncultured Lachnospiraceae bacterium | reverse complement strand
TAAGCGTTGGACTTGTTGGTGTAAACCTCGGAAGCCTTGTTGTAGGGAAGATCGATAACAACAGGGGAATCCTTGCTTACGATGATGCCCTCAGCCTTGAGAGCCTCGATAGCGATGTTGAGCTGCTCCTTAGCATTTTCAACATTGTACCATCCATCGTAGCCGTCACCAGAGCCA
Source organism: uncultured Lachnospiraceae bacterium (assembly GCA_964603455.1). Classification (GTDB taxonomy): domain Bacteria; phylum Bacillota; class Clostridia; order Oscillospirales; family CAG-272; genus Flemingiibacterium. The sequence goes on along the minus strand of CAZRVL010000124.1, from coordinate 4,936 downwards.
ATGCCGTTATCTGCTTCGGGGTTGTAGACCTGTATCTTAACGCCGTCAGCGTCGAGCTGAGCCTGCATGACAACACCGTAGGGAGTGCCTGCATCGAAGGTGGTGGACTTGCCGTTGATGTCAACGGTCACAGCCTCTTCGAGGTAAACGAAGTTCCACGGAGTGTAAGCGTTACGCAGCGAAACGTTCTTGAGCTCTTCACCTACAGACTGAGCGTTGTAAGCACCTCTGTCGAGAGCCATCGAAAGAGCGAGACGGAAGTTTGCGTTGTTCAGAGCGTGGTATGCAACATACTTCTGCTCATCGGTCTGGTTGGAAATAACCTTTGCCGGATCATTTGCGTTTGCGAATGCAGCGCGGTTGATGTTGTAGAAGGATGCGAAGGTGGTAGCATCGGTCGAGGAGGTGTAAGCGTAATCAGCGAAGGGATAGGTGGTATCCTGCTTAGCAAGCTCAACTGCGGTAGCGTTGAGACCGCAGCCGTCGATAACGCCTGCCTTCATATCATTGTAAGCCTTGGTAGCATCGGTGCCGTCGTTGTAGAGCCAGGTGATGGTCTTGGCATTGATGTTGTCCTTGTTCCAGTAGCTCTCGTTGAGCGAGAATACGATGGTATTCTTCTCGGTAGCATTGGTTACAAGGTAGGGACCACAGTATGCGATCGAGTCGGGATCCTTACCGTAGGTGTAGGTCTCTGCGGAGGGATCGTACTCTGCGCCGAACTTACCGCCCTTGGAGATGTAGTAATCTCTGGACATCGGAGCGAAGCAGTTGTAGCCGAGCATGGTTACAAAGTAGGTGGTGGGCTGTTCGAGAGTGTAAACGAGAGTGTGGTCGTCAACAGCCTTTACGCCGACAGCAGAGAAGTCGGAAACGCTACCTTCGAGGTAATCGTGTACACCGACGATAACGCCGTCAACGAGCCATTCGAGACCACCTGCTGCATCGCACATATGCTGCATACCTGCAACGAAGTCGTCAGCCTTGAGGTCAGCGACCTTACGTCCCTGAGAATCGACCCATGTGAGACCCTCACGGATCTTGAAGGTGTAGGTGAGACCATCATCCGAAACAGTATAGCTCTCTGCGAGTGCCGGCTGGAGAGTACCCTCAACATCGTATTCGAGGAGGCAGTCATAGGTATTTACTATAGCTTCGGAGTCGTTAGACTGAGAGGTTGCGAGAGCATCCCAAGTCTGGGGGTCGCCCGAATAATTGAAGGTGTAGGAATCCTTAAGAGTGTAGCCCTTGTCTACGAGGTACTGCTTTACATAGTCCTCATAGGTGCCGGTGCCCTTGAGCTCGGTCCACTTAGACTTGAGCTCGTTGCGGTGTTCAGCCTTGATCGGCTCGGTAGCAACGATAGCCTGGTGGAATCTGTCCTGGTCGCCGCCCCAAAGAGCGAAGTCAACGGTGTTGGGAGCAACGCGGGTGATAGCGTAGTTACCGCCCTGAGAGGTGGACGGGAGCATTAAGCCGCTTTCGAGGAACTTAGCCTCTGCGATAGCCATGAGAACATAACGCTTCGAAACATTTGTAACCTCATCCTTTGCGGTCATGTAAGCGTCATAGAACTCGGAAAGGTTGTGAGCGTAGAGTGCATCGGACTTTTCATCATAGTCTTCGATTGCTGCGATCTCATCGAGAACGTTCGATCCCGTGCTATCGGTATCGGTGCTGCTTCCGAGAGTGGTCTCATCAGATGATGAGGTCTGGTCATTTGTCTGGTCGTCGTTGGTTGCGTTCTCTCCACAGGAGACTATGGAAGAAGTGAGCATTCCGGCAACAAGCAGAAGTGCGAGTGATTTAGAGAATTTCATGCTTTTCTCCTTACAAAAATATTTACTCCCTTGTGGGAGCATTGATAAAGGTTCATTTAGATAAAAATGAACCTTGCAGGTTAATATCTGCCGAACTTGCGCGGCGGATAAAAATCCGATAGATATATTCTAACATAAATCGAGCAAAAAGTCAAGAGTATTTCTTTGAATTTTGAAATTTTTGAAAGATGGCACAGTACAAACTTTCAAAATAAAGCGTGCATTATAGTTTATAACGAAAAAATCGAAAGTATTCATTCGAAAAAACGAAATTTGGTTGATATTTATCTGAAAAAATAATTGAAAAATTCAAAAAATCTACTTGCAAAATGTCGGAATATGTGGTATAATAATCTATCAGCATTAAAAAGAGAGGTAATTTTGAATGTCAGTCATCATTCCTGAAGGTTACAGATCGCTCCTCGATATTCGTCAGACCGAGGTCGCGATAAAAAAGGTAAAGGATTTCTTTGAGCGTGATCTTGCTATACAGCTGAATCTGACCAGAGTATCCGCTCCGCTTTTCGTTGATCGCCAGAGCGGTCTCAACGACACACTCAACGGTGTCGAGCGTCCGGTCTCCTTCGACATAAAGGGCATGGATTACGAAATGGAGATCGTGCATTCGCTGGCAAAATGGAAGCGTTATGCGCTCGGCGAGTACGGCTTCAAGCACGGCGAGGGTCTGTACACCGATATGAATGCAATAAGACGTGATGAAGACACCGACAATCTTCATTCTGTGTTTGTCGATCAATGGGACTGGGAGCGCATTATATATAAGGAAGAGCGAAATGTCGAAACGCTCAAGAGCATGGTAAGAAGAGTATACCGCTCGATCAGACATACCGAGAGATATATCGCGGAGGATTATGCTTTTTCCGAGCTGATACTTCCCGAGGAGATATACTTCATCACTTCTCAGGAGCTTGAAGACCTGTATCCCGAGCTTACGCCGAAGGAGCGTGAGTACAACATCGCCAAGGCGAAGGGCGCGGTGTTCGTAATGCAGATCGGCGGAGCTCTCCGTTCGGGCGAGATACATGACGGTCGTGCGCCCGACTATGACGATTGGAGTCTCAACGGCGATATTATCGTTTATTATCCGGTACTCGACATCGCGATGGAGCTTTCGAGCATGGGCATACGTGTCGATGAAGCTGCGCTTCTTCACCAGCTTGAAGTTCGCGGCTGTCCCGAACGCGCCGAGCTGCCTTTCCAGAAGGCTCTGCTCGAAGGAAAACTTCCATATACTATCGGCGGCGGTATCGGTCAGTCGAGAATTTGTATGTTCTTCTTACGCAAAGCGCACGTTGGCGAGGTGCAGTCGTCCGCGTGGTCGAAAGCAGATCTTGATTATTGCAGAGAAAAGGGCGTACACCTTCTGTAATACGTACATATTTGATGAAAATAAAGGATCGGCGGAAGCTTTTAAGCTTCCGCCGATTTTTTATATAGATTTTATGACCTCATTGGTGATTTCTTCGAGCAGTCCGAGATCCCAGAGAAGTCTGCCGCAGACGTATTTATCGCGGATGTCCTTTCCCATTATGAATGCGTTGCGAAGCTCATCGTGTGTCGCGCCAAGCTCTTCGGCGGTAGTCGGAAGTCCGACTTTTTGCATAAATTCCTTTATGCTGTCAGATGACGGCAGAGCCGAGATTATTTCGAGTATTTCCGGAAGATGTGCGATTATGTGGTCGAGCCGCTTTTCGTGGTTTGCTTTATTCCATTTGTCTTCGCGAAGCTCGTTTTCGATTATCGCGTTTGCTCCGCCGCCGAAATTTTCGCGGAGCTTGTCGAACCATTCATCACGTGAGAATGCAGCCACGGAATCGATTGCGTGCTTGCGGTCGATGCCGTTTTTCAGCTTTTCTCTCAGCGATTCGTATGCGCGGATGGTCATGAGCGTGCCGAATGCGCATTGTATGCCGTGAAGCTCGGCTTTTGTGCCGAATTCGAGTGCGCGCATATCAAAGCAGTGCGAGATGTAATGCTCCATTCCGGATGCCGGTCGGGTTATTCCGGCATAGTTCATGCCGAGTCCTCCCAAAACCAGTCCACGCATTACCTTTTCGCAGGCTGAGTTATCATTGTTCAGTGCGGCTTCTCCGTTTTTTACGACCTCATCGAGAGACGAGCTTACGAGTCCTGCGATGAATGGGCAATAGTATTCGCCGCGAATGATTTTTCCGAGCTGCCATTCGGTGAGACTTATGTATTTTGCGAGCATATCGCCGATACCGCTGGCGATCAGCTTTTTTGGAGCGGACGAGAGTATAGATGTGTCACCGAGCACAACATCGGGGCATTTCGAATCTACCGAGATTTTGAATCCGCAGCGTTCCATAGATGAGGTCGCCGAGGCAAATCCGTCCATCGAAGGTGCTGTCGCAACTATGATGTCGGGAACATCGTATGCGGCTGCAATTATTTTACAGGTGTCGTTTATAACACCTCCGCCGACTGCGATCACCATGTCGCAGGACTTGTCTATCCACATCAGAGCTTCGCCGACAGTTCGGTCATCAGGGGCTGGTTCTTTTCGCTCGATGATGTGAAGCTTGTAGGTTATTTCGGCTTCTTCGAGCAGCTTGCAGACTTTTTCACCTGCGGCGGCATAGGTGTCCTTGTCGCATAGGATGAATGGATGTGTTCCGAGCGTTTTTACGATATTCGGAAGCTTGAGCAGCACATCTTCTCCGATAATGCAGTTTTTGAGCTTGCCAAAATGCTGTTTTCCGCATTCGGGGCAGATAAATCCATCGTTTTCTATGAGTGATTCAATAGTTGTATCCATTATTTTCTCCTGATATTTATTTTACTATATGATACCACAAAAATGTGAAAAAGTCAATCGTTCAGCGAAAAGTTGAATAAAATTGACCAGTCGATCAAAAAATGGCTTAAATTTGAGCAAATAATCATCAGCTTTTGAGTATTTATATGGCAAGCTGCAAGATCGGACTATTCTACCGTAGTACTTTGAAATAAATATAAGACGGAAGTCGTGGTGACTTCCGTCTTTTGTATTAAATTAAAGTCCGCGCTTTACGTAGTGAGTGTGAAGGATCTCGTGAGCCTTGTGGCTGCCGGGCTTTTCGAGGTATTCCTCG
>CAZRVL010000123.1:0-5131 GCA_964603455.1 uncultured Lachnospiraceae bacterium | reverse complement strand
TCCGGTTCAACAAATGAAACTACCGCAGGAAACGACACATCGAACGCACCGACCACCGAAACAAGCTATCTCGACAACTTCGCAGGTCTCAATTTCGAAGGTCAGACCTTCTCGATCATCAACAACCACCAGACATCTCAGCCCACTCTTCCGCCGGAAGAACAGACCGGTGAGGTAGTTGATGACGCGCTTTATTCCCGTGACAGAAAAGTCGAGGAAATGCTCGGCATAACTATCGAGTACACCTCACATGAAAACAGAGGCGATGTTACCAAAGAACTCAGAAACGTTATAGCCGCTAATGAAGACCTCTATGATATGGTCTTACAGTCTATGGCTGACGGTCTTCAGTCGCTCGCGCCCGAAGGCTACCTTCTCGACCTCAACACACTGCCGAATATATCGCTCGATGCCGAATGGTGGAGCAATTCGTGCAACCGAAACCTTACATTCAACGGAAAGCAGTATATAACCAGCGGTCCTCTCTCTCTTGCATACTATTATGCTCCCTGCGTTATCGCATTCAACCAGCGTCTCTGCGATGAATATCAGATTCCAGATCTTTATCAGACTGTCATAGACGGTGATTGGACTATCGACAAGTTCGGTGAAATAACAAAGGACGTTGCACAGGACATCGACCAGGATGGAAATATGACATCGGACAACGACTTCTTCGCTTTCGCTTGCGATGAGCTTACCGGACAGGCATTCTATATAGGCTGCGGCGGAACACAGACCGAGATCGGCAATGACGGAACTCCTGTGCTTACAATGGATTCCGCAAAGAACATTGACATACTCGACAGAATAATAAGTGTAGTCGCAAACGATGATATGCGCCTGCTCACCGAAAGCGTATCCAAGGACGGTTCGAATATTCCCGCATACAACAAGACCTGGCACTTCAAAAATGCCAAGACCATGCTTCTCGGCTACAATATGTCGGGAATAATCGCATATCTGCGCGATATGAACGATGACTACGGTATAATCCCGATGCCGAAGCTCGATGACAATCAGAAGGATTATTACACCTATGGTTCTCCGTGGGGTCCTGTAGGAATAGCAGTTCCCGTTACCTGCGCTACCGAAAAGCACGAGATGGTCGGAACGGCAATGGAGCTCATGGCATATCTCTCTCAGACCAATGTCGGAACTCAGATGTTCAACATCACCCTTAAGGAAAAGGTATCGCGTGATGACAATTCCAAGGCTATGCTCGACATCATCTACTCAGATATAATCTTCGACATCAACGGTATCCACAACTTCGGCAACACCGGTACTCTCCTTCGTTCCTGCGCTATCGGTCACAAGGAAAACTTCTCCTCGCAGTATGCTTCCTCACTCTCCGAGGCTAAGCAGAAGCTTGCAGACCTTATGGAGCAGTATGAGGCTATAACCGAATAATTTTCACGGAGGCAATAAAATGTCTGAAGCAGTTGCAAAAAAATCCCCAAAATATCTCGACTCGGCAATAATCTATCAGCTCTTTCTCCGTCCGTTCACTCCGGCAGGAACACTTAAGGCGGCTGAGAAAATGCTCCCTCACCTGAAAAATATCGGTGTGGATATAGTATATCTCTGTCCTTTCTTTGAAGCGGACGATGACATGGACACAAAATACTGGAGCGCACGCCAGATCGAATGCAAGCTCAACAATCCGAAGAATCCGTACAGGATGAAGGATTTCTTCCATGTCGATAAGGAATACGGCACTGACGAAGATCTGCACGATTTCGTTGATTCGGCGCATTCGCTCGGACTTCGCGTAATCTTCGATCTGGTATACTTCCATTGCGGTCCGAAGGCGGTATTCCTCGAAGAACACCCTGATTTCGTTCGCAGAAATCCCGATGGAAGCATACATAAGAACGTTGACTGGAATTTTCCGGAGTTGAATTACGAAAATCCCGAACTTCGCGAATATATGTGGTCAAACATGGAATACTATGTCCGCGAATATGATGTTGACGGTTACAGATGCGATGTTGCAGACAGAGTTCCGCTCGATTTCTGGGAAGAGGGCAGACGCAGGATAGATGCTCTGAAGCCCGATCTCATGATGCTCAACGAGAGCTGGACACCCGAAATGCAGTGCAAGGCATTCGATCTCAACTACGACTTCGGATTGGCTCAGGCATTCCAAAATGTTATGAGAGGCAAAGCTCCTGCAAATTCGGTCAGAGACTATCGTCTCGAATGCGAAAGGATACATCTCGCAAAGGGCGGACGCTCGATACTTTGCTTTGACAATCACGACTATGCAAACGGTGTAAATCTTGTACGCTGTGAAACAGAGTTTGGCAGTGATGGTGTCGATATGATGCTGTTCCTGATACACACGATGAACGGAGTTCCGTTCATCTACAACGGCTATGAGGTCGGCGATGCAAATCAGCATTGTATCTGGGGAAATCGTTTCCACGGCGCAAATCTCACGATAGAATGGGAACGCGCATTGACCGAAAAAGGCAGAGCGCGTCTCGAATGGGTAAAGACGCTCACCTCGTTCCACAAGAGCGAATCGGCGATAACCAATGGCGATATGAACTATATCGACAGCGGAGATGACCGTGTGCTTTGTTTTGAAAGAAGCTCTGATGTACAGACACTGAAGTTCTTTGCAAACATGAGCAGAGATGAAGTGGAACTTGAAGGTATCAAGTTCGCTCCGTTCGGATGTGCAGTCATCGAAAACGGCAAACTGAAATTAACTCACAACGCGAAATGATCAAAAACCGCTCGGAAATATTCCGAGCGGTTGATTTTATTATCTGCACAAAATGATGACAGAGGATATTACAAGTGCGACAAGCATTAGAGAAACTATTATCCTTCGAATATGTGATGAGTTTTCATCATCCTTCGCGCCGATAAGAGCTTTTGCATTAGGGATAAAGGCTATGATACCGACAATTGTGACAGGCGGCAAAACCTTTAACGCAAATGAAGCTGCGGCAAAAGAATATTCTATTGCATTTAAGTTCAATACAACGGTAAATGTAAAATTGATCGCAAGCGAAAATATTACAGAGATCAAAACGGAAGGATATTTATGTATTCCATATATGCAGAGAGCGAACAGCGCAAGCATGAATATAGCTATATACGGCAGCGGCACTAAAATGTAAATCAAATATTTGACCAAAGCATTTTGCACGGGATACATATCCCGTGCAAAAATTCCCTTTCTGTGATTACTGCTTGCTTAGACGCAGAAATATTACAAAAAGTTCCATTAAATTCAAAAAAATGCAGACCGATATGCACCCAAAAGTTAAACGATTTTGAAGGTGCATATCAATGAAGTCTGCATTTTTTATATCAATGATTTTCTTTTTGCGAACCAGTGGGATTTATGATACTGTATCCGACATTTACGAGATGGTCGGCTACACGCTCAAGTCCGGTCACGGTCGATGAATAATAAGGACTCAGTTCGACCTTGCAGTCTCCATCGGCAAGGCGATTGAAATGCTCTGCCATCAGTTCCTTTTTCATATCATCGGTGGCTTCTTCAAGAACTGTGAGTCGCGGAAGACCCTCGCGATTGAGATTTTCAAATGCGTCCTTTGAGATCTCGAACATACGCATTATGTTAGTGCGCATCTTACCAAGCTCACTATGTGCCTTTTCGGAGAATCTCAAGCCCTTTGAGCTCATCTCACATCCGATCTCATGGAAGTTTTCGGCATGGTCGCCTATACGTTCGAGGTCGTTCAAAACGTGGAAATAGGAGCCTATGATCCTTTCATCGCTTTGCTCGACATTTACCGAAAGCTTTATAAGGAATTTCGTGAGCGCACCGTTGGTGAAATCTATTATCTCCTCATTTTTACAGATAGCTTCGCTATGTACAGTCGAAGCCGTATCTATTGATACGAAGGACATATTCATATTATCCTCAACGAGCGAGAGCATATAATCCATCTCCTTCTTGACCTGCATAAGTGCGACAGACGGAGTAGAAAGCAGACGATCATCGACATATTTGAGCGAAAGCTTTTCGGTATCATCCTGTTTGTCCTTAATAACCATGCAGGAATAATCAACGAGCTGCTTTACAAACGGAAGCAGGAAACAGGTCGTGACGATATTAAATATGACGTGGAAAAGCGACACACGCATCTGCAAGGACATCGGATCGTCACCGGGGAATACCGAAACAAGAAACTCGATAGCAGGTTCCTTGAATATCATAAGCAGTATGGCAAATACCGCGGTTCCGATAAGATTGAATGTAAAATGTATGAGCGCGACACGCTTTGAATTTGCATTCGCACCGATAGATGCCAAAAGTGCCGTGACACACGTACCTATATTCGCACCGAGGACTATGAACAGTGCCAGTTCAAGCGGCAGAACACCTGTGCCGACCATTGTTATAACTACGCCAGTGGAAGCTGATGAGCTTTGTATCAATGCAGTGAATATGACACCGACGATTATGAGCAAAATCGGAGAATTTATGACTGCAAAAATATTTATAAACATATTTTCGACAAGAGGATTTCCGAATGCTTCCTCGCTGCTCATCACATTCAGTCCGACAAATATAAGTCCGAGACCGCTGCAAAGGCTTCCGGCTATCTTGATCTTCTCCTTTTTGAAGAAGCCCATCATGACTCCGGCAAATGCCAAAAGATACATCAGCATATTGAAATAATCGTTCTTGAGCGCGACTAGCACACCGGTTATAGTCGTACCGATATTCGCACCCATTATTATCGGAACAGCTTGCATAAGCGTCATAACTCCGGCATTTACCAGACCTATGACCATGACGGATGTTGCCGATGAGCTTTGTATTATCGCTGTGACTCCCGCACCTATTCCGACTCCGGAAAAACGATTATTGCTTATCTTTTCGAGCAATCCTTTCATACTGCTGCCTGCGCTCTTTTCAAGTGCATCGCCCATGAAATTCATACCGACTATGAATACACCGACTCCAGCAAGTAGCCATATGAGACTTCCCATCAGCTGCATTATTTCTTCCGATGATAGCATACCTTCGACCATGACCTTATGTAAAGGTCTCCTTTCAATGTGTAAAGATTTTTTAAACTGTAAAATAATTATATCATATTTTGCCGAATGCCGCAACAATATCGTGTAAGTACAA
>CAZRVL010000122.1:0-5303 GCA_964603455.1 uncultured Lachnospiraceae bacterium | reverse complement strand
CCATACGAACAATTAATGAGCTACAAGCCCGGAAAGTATGTGAACGGTGCTATCTCGCCGTTTACCGCAGGTGAGCTTGCCAAGGCTGCATTCAACAACGGCTATGAGGAATACGGCTGGGATATTATTCAGCGGTTCACTTCCTTCATGGAGCGCGACAAAGACATATATTTCCTTTATTCCCCTGAGGATTCCTCGCCTCAGGACGGTGGTCCGAGCGCGTGGGGAGCTGCTGCTCTGCTCTCGGCAGTCGATGAAGGACTCGCAGGTATCGTCGATGCCGATTCGCTTTACAGAACCATTGATCTTTCGCCGAGATTCGTTGTGACCCATTACACCGAGCTTAGATACATCACAGGATATGAGATCAGTCATACATTTGTCGATTTGAGATTCGTCTCAAAGGAAAACGGTCTGAGGTATGATATTTACTCGAAGGCTGAGAGGATAAATGCACACATTCTGCTGCCGAAGGGCAAAACTCCTGCGAAGGTATTACTCAACGGAACTGAGATAGATTTCAAGGAAGTTCATGTTGCCGATTCGGTCTATGCCGATTTTGAGGTATCCGGCGGCAATGCAAAAATGGAAATAATATACAAATAATCCTCATTTTGGAAAACCGTGCAAAAATTTGTACGGTTTTTCGATTTATTTACAGGTAATTTTCTTAAACTTAACAGACACTTTAGGACGATGTATTGACTTTACGACTCAAATATGGTATACTTTTTATAGCCGGAAAAGCTGACATCACCGTATAACGGCGAATTTTTCGGCAATCCTATAATCAAACCCGATCAATGAAAGGAAAATGAAAAATGAAAAAAACACTCGCTATACTCATAGCACTCACCCTCGCTCTCAGCGCAGCCTCCTGCGGAGAAGGCGGAACTGACAATGATACCACGACATCTACCGACACTACAGTTGATACCTCGGCTGACGTTTCCGATGACACCGAAGACACGACTGCTGCTGAAAACAACGGCTCGACCGATAGTGTTGAAGTCACCGATGCACAGTCCTTCTTGCAGAATATCTGGGACAAATATTCCGAGGACGAGAAATTCCCCGGTGCGGGCGGAGATACCGAGGACAACATGACCGATGAAGGTCCGGGCAAGATGGAGCTTGACGGAGAAACACTCAACCAGAGACTCGGTTTTCCGACCGAATCGACAGACAAGATCGATTCCGCGGCTTCGCTCTATCATATGATGGTGCTCAACTATTTCACCGCAGGCTCGTATCACCTTACAGACAGCGCAGATGCCGATACTCTTGCGTCCGATATTCGCGACACTATCCAGAATCGCAGATGGCAGTGCGGATTCCCCGAAAAGATGATCGTTATCACCGCCGATGATTACATGGTATCGGCATTCGGTCTCGAAGATAACATCAACGCCTTCCGCGACAAGCTGCTCGCCGAATATCCCGATGCAGTCATAAACTACGAAGAACCGATAGAATAAACTATGGTATTCTCAGGCATTCCGTTTCTTTTCTACTTTCTCCCCGTAACGCTACTTTTATATTATATTGCTCCGTTTAAACTGAAAAATTCGGTCTTACTGCTGACGAGCTTATTCTTCTATGCGTGGGGAGAACCTAAATTTCTCATTTTGATGCTGATAACGGTCGCCCAGAGCTATGCGGCGGGGCTGCTCATTGAGCGTTTCCGCCGCTTTTCAAAGCCGATAATGGCAGTCTCGGTGATACTCAGCTTTATCTCACTCGGATATTTTAAATATGCGGATTTCTTTATCGGCAGCTTCAATTCGCTGACCGGGCTTTCCGTACCGCTCACAAAGGCGGTACTGCCGATCGGAATAAGCTTCTATACCTTCCAGATCGCCAGCTATGTGGTTGACGTATACAGATCGGATACTCCGGCACAGAAGAATCCGATAGATCTTGCGGCATATGTGACGATGTTCCCTCAGCTCATTGCAGGACCTATCGTCAGATATTCTGATGTCGCACTCCAACTGAGAAGCCGTTCTATCTCTTCAAGCAGTCTTGCATACGGCGCAAGAAGATTTATTCTGGGTCTGTCAAAAAAGCTGCTCATCGCCGATGTGCTCGGCGAACTGGTAGCTGAATTTAAGGTGACTGACGAAAGATCGGTGCTCTTTTGGTGGATATACGCACTGTCCTGCACGTTACAGATATATTTCGACTTTTCGGGATATTCCGACATGGCGATAGGTCTCGGAAAGCTGCTCGGCTTTGATTTTCCCGAAAACTTCGATCATCCGTTCATTTCGGGCAGTATAACCGAATTTTGGCGCAGATGGCATATGACTCTCGGCGGTTGGTTCAGAGACTATCTTTATATCCCGCTCGGCGGAAACCGCGTTTCAAGGGTGCGTTGGATAGTGAATATCGCTGTCGTTTGGATGGCTACGGGTCTTTGGCACGGTGCGGCATGGAATTTCGTGCTTTGGGGCGTATTTTTCGCGATATTCTTGATGATAGAAAAGCTGTGGCTCTTAAAATATCTCAAAAAAAGCCGTGTTTGGGGGCATATTTATGTGATGTTCCTTGTTATCATCAGCTTTTTGATATTCGATGCTTCGAGCATATCGACAGCATTCAATGGCATGATCTCGCTTTTCGGCATAGGTAGACTGCCGCTCACCGATTCGCTCGGTATCTATCTCCTTAAGAGCAATCTGCTTGTATTTTTGATCGCCGTGATCGGCTCTACTCCGCTTCCGGCAAAATTATTCGCGAAGGCAGATTCCACAAAAGTCGGCGGAAAGATATTGTCTGTTGTCGAGCCTATCGGTCTGACGATTCTGCTCGCCGTATGCACCGCTTATATGGTCGATGGCTCTTACAGTCCGTTCCTGTATTTCAGATTTTGAGGTGACCTGCCATGAGATTAAATATTCGAAATTTTGCAACCATTCTTCTTACCGGCGGATTTTTAGCCACCTTCTCGATCTGGGCATTTATTAAGCCTGCCGACAAGACCTCGAACAGCGAAAGACGGCTTTTGGCTCAGTTCCCGACCGTATCGGTGTTCGACACGACATTTTCTTCGAAATTCGACCTTTATGCGACAGATCAGTTCCCTATGCGCGATATTTTCAGAAGCATCAAGGCAAACACCGCGCTTTATGCCTTAAGGCAGCTCGACAATCACGACATTTATTTGGTCAACGGAAGTGCTGCCGAGATAGATTATCCGCTTTCGGAAAAATCGCTCGATCATGCGGTCGATAGATTCAAATATATTTCAGAAAAGTATCTTGATGCTTCTAACCGAGTGTACTATTCTATAGTCCCCGACAAAAATGTATTTTTGGCAGCTGACAACGGCTATCCGGCAGTCGATTTCGATTATCTGTGCGATCTTTTCAGAGAAAAAATGGATTTCGCGGACGAGATAAAAATTTCCGATCTGCTCGACATAGACGATTATTACAAGACTGATTCGCATTGGCGGCAGGAGAGCTTGCTCCCTGTTGCAAAGCGTCTCGCCGAAGGTATGGGTGTCGAGCTTAAAGCTGAATACGATACTGTAACGCTCGATGTGCCGTTTTACGGTGTATACTGCGGACGTTCGGGTCTGAATCTTAAGCCCGATCAGCTTTCTTATATGACGAATGATTTCTTGGATGAGCTAATGGTCTACGATGCCGAGACCGATTCGAAAATACCGGTATATGAGCTTTCGAAGGCTGATGGGCGTGATCCGTATGAGACCTTTTTATCCGGCTCAAAATCGCTTTTGACAGTTGAAAATCCCGATTCAGAAAATGAGCGCGGCTTGATAATCTTCCGCGATTCCTTCGGAAGCAGTCTGTCTCCATTACTTTTTGAAGGCTGGTCGAAAGTTTCGGTAGTTGATATACGCTATATCTCTTCTCAGTTTTTGAATCGCTTCGTTGATTTCAGCAATTGCGACATATTGTTTATCTACTCATCGTCTGTTCTGAACAACAGCGAGACCATCAGCTGAATATAAAAGTACCGTGCAAAAATGCACGGTATTTTCGTTTATTTCAAGCTGATCTCAATCTCCGGAACATCCGATTTTTCGCGTTTTATGTGAAGATTCATTATTCTGATGTCGGGAGTTCTGCGTCTCTGCCACAAAAAGCTCCAACGGTGTATGGTTCGTCCGCATTCCGGGTCAATGCGATAATGCTCGACTGCGCTACGAACTGCGTTGTCATCACTCTTACCCGACAGCTTCATTTCAGCCGAGCTTTTAGGTGTAAGGATGAAGCCGTTTGCAAGCACGGTCGGAGAATAATGACCTATATCGCTCGGTTCGAGCAGATCCAGTACGACTCCGGTCACGCAGATATACGCTGAAAGCACCATCCAATCGTTTCCGTCCCATTTAAAGCTCTTGTCTATGCGCATTTCGCGGCAGGGCTTAGATCTTCCGCCATTATCATTGAAGCCGCGCCCGAAATAGACCTGCCAACCATTCTGCATATCACTTCCCTCAGGCATCGGACACCCCGCCGGGAATCTCAGTTCACTGAGGTCAAATTCATTCTGGAGCGAACGGACATATTCGAATGGGTCTTCGAGCGGTGTTACACCGAGCGTGCTTAGTTCATCCGAAAGCTCCGCGTCTGGAGATTTGCAGAGCTTATCAAATTCGCCGCGTTCTATGTGCCATGCCGATTCGAGGGCACAAGCATTTCCGGTGGCAAGCAGAAGTCTGAGAAAATCCTTAAAATTCCGCGCCAATACATGGACATATTCGCCGGGCTGATTCGTCGGATTTACAGCGAATACCATCTCATCAAATTCTTTTATAAAGCAATAGTGGACACTGTCCGCGTCTGCAATGCCTATGACCGCTGCTCCACGCGGCGTGCAGAAATATCTAACCTTCTCACGGATCCTTTGCACTCCGAGCGGTTCAAGATCAATATTTTTTCTGTAAAAATCACGGTAGAATCCCATTTTGCTCTCCTTATATACAATTAATAATATCTTGATATATTATACCACAAATCGAATTAAAATTCAAGGCAGTTTCGTATTTTATAACATTTTATTTTCATATAGGTAATATTTGCAACCGATTACATTGTTTTTGCCCAATATTACAACAAAATCCGGCGTGAAAATTTGAAAAATATTTTTTACATTTTCTATTGACAAATTCAAAAAAGCGTGATATAATATTATCAGTATAAAACATCAAACCGCTGAAGCGGAGATCAAACCGTCATGGACGCGATACAGAGAGTGCCGAATTGCTTTTAGCAATGCTGAGAAGGGCGCATGAGATGTCGGACGGCAAATGGACCGCCAAGGGCCTT
>CAZRVL010000121.1:0-5399 GCA_964603455.1 uncultured Lachnospiraceae bacterium | reverse complement strand
GCACCCGCAGCTCCCGCTGCTCCCAAGGCAGCACCCGCACCCAAGAAGGCAGCCGCTCCGGCAGGCGCACAGGGCGCAGTCAAGATCGCTTCTCCGATGCCCGGCACCATCCTCAAGATGAATGTCGCAGCAGGTCAGAAGGTCACCAAGGGTGACGTTATCTGCGTACTCGAGGCAATGAAGATGGAGAACGACATCCCCGCTCCGCAGGACGGTGTTGTCGCATCGGTCAACGTACAGAAGGGCGCATCGGTCAACTCGGGTGACGTACTCGTAACACTCAACTGATTTACCTCAAGCAAAGATAAGTGAGGTAAACAAATGTTAGATACAATTCTCAACTTCCTTGATTCCACGGGAGTAGCGAGGTTCTTCGAGGATCCTGCGTTTGCGGGAAAGACTCTCGTGATGTATGTTATCGTCATCGCGCTGTTCTATCTTGCGATCGTAAAGAAATTCGAGCCGCTGCTGCTTTTACCGATCTCGTTCGGAATGCTGCTCGCAAACCTTCCCGGCGCGAACATGATGCACCTCGATTGGTTCCTGCAAAAGGAGATCGACTGGGGCTACATCCTCAACCATGGAGGTCTTATCGACTATCTCTATATCGGCGTTAAGCTCGGAATCTATCCATCGCTGATATTTATGGGTGTCGGTGCAATGACCGACTTTACCGCGCTGATCTCGAACCCGAAGAGCCTTCTCATGGGCGCGGGCGCACAGCTCGGCGTATTCGTCGCATTCTTCGGCGCACTGCTGATCGGCTTCGTTCCCGAGGCAGCCGCTTCCATCGGTATCATCGGCGGTGCGGACGGTCCTACCGCTATCCTCGTCACCAAGACACTCGCTCCGGCACTGCTCGGCGCGATAGCGATAGCCGCGTACTCCTACATGGCACTCATCCCGATAATCCAGCCGCCCTTTATGAAGCTCCTGACGACCAAGAAGGAGCGCGAGATCGTAATGACCTCGCTTCGTCCGGTATCGCAGACCGAGAAGATCGTATTCCCGATCCTCGTTGCGATCGTCGTTTCGATAATCCTTCCCGATGCCGCTCCGCTGATCGGCTTCCTCATGTTCGGAAACCTTCTCAATGTATCCGGAGTTGCGGATCGTCTCTCGAAGACCGCGCAGAACGAGCTTATGAATATCGTTACGATATTCCTCGGTGTTTCGGTCGGTGCGACCGCCTCGGCTGAAAACTTCCTTAAGCCGCAGACCATCGCTATAATCTGCCTCGGACTCGTTGCATTCTCGATCTCCACCTGCGGAGGACTTATTACCGCAAAGATAATGTGCATCGTCACCAAGGGCAAGATCAACCCGCTCATCGGCTCTGCCGGAGTTTCGGCTGTTCCTATGGCAGCCCGCGTTGCACAGATCGAGGGTCAGAAGGCTAACCCCGCAAACTTCCTTCTCATGCACGCAATGGGACCCAACGTCGCAGGCGTTATCGGCTCTGCCGTTGCCGCCGGCGTATTCCTTTCGATGTTCAAATAATGCTCGCGTTTTTCGGAGAGCGGGATGATCGTCTCTGCTCTCCGAGGACAGCTTTAGCTGTCAAAAATGCAATCAGAATACCCCTTATCCCGTTTCGTCGGGATGTAAATTTATTTATACTAATTCATGGAGGAAAAAACTAAATGGCAAAGGTAAAAATTACCGAGACGGTTCTCCGCGATTCGCATCAGTCACTTATCGCGACCCGTATGACCACCGACGAAATGCTCCCGATCCTCGATGAGCTTGACAAGGTCGGCTATTATTCGCTCGAAGCATGGGGCGGAGCTACCTTCGATTCCTGCCTGCGCTTCCTTAACGAGGATCCGTGGGAAAGACTCCGCAAGATTCGCACACAGGTCAAGAATACCAAACTTCAGATGCTTTTCCGCGGACAGAACATTCTCGGCTACCGTCACTATGCCGATGACGTTGTTGAATATTTCGTTCAGAAGTCTATCGCAAATGGTATCGACATTCTCCGTATCTTCGACGCACTCAACGATCCCCGCAACCTCAAGACCGCAATAAATGCGACCAAGAAGGAAAACGGTCATGTTCAGGCGGCTATAAGCTACACCACAGGTCCTGTATATACCACCGAATATTATACAAAGTACGCAAAGCAGCTTGAAGAGATGGGCGCAGATTCAATCTGTCTCAAGGATATGGCAGGTCTTCTCAAGGCATATGACGCATATGAGCTTATCAAAGCACTCAAGGAGACCGTTAAGATACCGATCCAGCTTCACACACACTATACCGCAGGAATCGCATCTATGACCATTCTTAAGGCAGTTGAAGCAGGTGTTGACATTATAGACACAGCTATCTCTCCGATGGCTATGGGTACATCTCAGCCGCCTACAGAGCCGATCGTTGCAACTCTCGCAGGTACTGAATACGATACCGGTCTCGATCTCAAGCAGCTCGACAAGATCGCAAAGTACTTCACTCCTCTTCGCGAGAAGTATATCAAGGAAGGTCTGCTCGATCCGAAGGTTCTCAAGGTCGATGTCAATGCACTTCTTTATCAGGTACCGGGCGGAATGCTCTCGAACCTGGTCTCGCAGCTCAAGCAGGCAGGTAAGTCGGATAAGCTCGACGAGGTTCTCGCCGAAGTTCCGCGTGTCCGTGCGGATGCAGGTTATCCGCCGCTTGTAACTCCGTCCAGCCAGATAGTCGGTACACAGGCTGTATATAATATCATCATGGGTGAGCGTTATAAGACAGTTACCAAGGAATTTAAGGGACTTGTCCGCGGCGAATACGGTAAGACTCCGATGCCGATAAATCCAGAGTTCCAGAAGCAGATCATAGGTGATTCAAAGCCTGTGACCTATCGTCCGGCAGACGATCTGAAGCCTGAGCTTGAAGGACTTCGCGAGAAGGTAAAGCCGTGGGCTGTTCAGGACGAGGATGTCCTTTCCTATGCTCTCTTCGAGCAGGTCGCTACCAAGTTCTTTGAGTGGAGAAAGAACCAGCAGTTCGGTATCGATGCCGATCACGCTGACGCAGACAATAAGATCCACACCGTCTGAAAATAAAAAATGAAATAGCAGCGCACGGCTGAGTTTTTACTCCGGTCGTGCGTTTCTTATGGGAGAAATCTATGAATGATATTTCTGCTCCTGCAAACAAACCGCAGGAGAACAAGATGGGCATAATGCCTGTAAACAAATTGATAATAACGATGAGTCTGCCTATGATAATCTCAATGCTCGTACAGGCATTGTACAATATCGTTGACAGTATATTTGTTGCTAAGATAAGCGAGAATGCTCTGACATCAGTCTCATTGGCATTTTCGATGCAACAGCTCATGCTTGCAGTATCTACCGGAACGGGAGTCGGTGTAAATGCGCTGCTCTCAAAAAGATTGGGAATGAAGGATCATGAAGGTGCTAACCGCGTGGCTAATACCGGCGTGTTTTTGGCATTTTGCAGCTATATAGTTTTTCTTGTGATCGGACTTACTGCGGTGAGACCGTTCATGTTGGCTCAGAATAACGACCCTGAGATCGTTGAAGGCGGAGTTACATATCTGACTATCGTATGCACTTGTTCATTCGGACTTTTCGGACAGATAATCATGGAGCGTCTTGTTCAATCCACCGGAAAGACCATGATAGCTATGATCACGCAGACGATAGGCGCAGTCATAAATATCATATTTGACCCGATACTCATATTCGGACTTTGCGGTTTCCCGGAACTTGGCATAGCAGGTGCGGCGATAGCTACCGTTGCCGGACAGATAATCGCAGCTGTTCTCGGAATAATACTCAATCAAATATACAATAAGGAAATACGAGTCGATCCCTTCAAATACCGTCCCGATCTTGCGACTATAGGACATATCTATGCTATAGGTCTTCCATCGATAATCATGCAGTCGATAAGCTCGGTTATGGTTCTTATAATGAATAAGATACTCTATACCTTCTCATCTACCGCACAGGCGGTATTTGGAGTATATTTCAAGCTCCAGAGCTTTATATTTATGCCGGTATTCGGACTCAATAACGGAGTCGTTCCGATAATCGCGTATAACTACGGAGCTCAGAAGCGTGAGAGACTCAAGAAGACGGTGCGAATATCCTGTATGTACGCGGTGACGATAATGCTTGTTGGAATGGCGGTCATGGAGATATTCCCGAAGGAACTGTTATCGCTGTTCGAAGCGTCTGAGGATATGATAAGGATAGGTGTTCCGGCACTCAGGATAATTTGCATATCCTTCATATTCGCGGGCTTCTGCATCACTATCGGTTCGGTATTTCAGGCACTCGGAAACGGACTTTACAGTATGCTTGTCTCAATAGCGAGACAGATATGTGTCCTTCTTCCCGTGGCATATTTGATGTCGCTTACCGGAAATCTCGATATGGTATGGCTGTCCTTCCCGATAGCCGAGATCATGTCAGTTGCGATGTCTGTGTTTTTCTATGCCAGAATAAACAAAAACGTGATCTCTAAGATCAAGGCTTGAGCTTTTGTAAAAAATCCTTGTGTGCATGGTTGTATGCTCATATGCAAGACACATATCGGAAGCCATTGCGAGGTTTGAGTTGATATATGAACGCCCGAACGAAAAATGGTCGGGCGTTTCTTGCGTAGATGGTAGATTTCTTTACATTTTTCTGATATACTTTATTTAGGAAAAACGTAAGCTAAATCGTAATTTGACGGAGGTTATTAAAATGAAATGCCCCAAATGTGGCAAGGAAATGGAGTTAGGGTATTTTTATGGTCAAAGAGCCATGTGGAGCAAAAACGGAGACAAGTTTACAATTCTTAGAGGAAAAGATGATGTAAAGCTATTTGTATCGGGATCTCCTGCGTATAAATGTGAAATTTGCCATAAAATAATTGTAACGATTGATTACTAAACAATTTTTGTTTGTCGTGGAGATAAGCAAACTGCAAAATTCTTTTGGGAGCGAAAGTGCGCATTTTTATACTCTCGTGCCGGAGTACCGTGTGTCATGAAGACTCCATTCTTTGCCGCTATCAAGTTTGAATATAAAACTCAACCGAAAAGAAGTTATTATATGAAAAACAACTCCAAGGAATGGATTTGATTTTAGTTAGCATCCTTTCAATTGTTGGTATCGCAGGTGTTGTAATGACATTTCTGCCCGACAAAAAGATTGACTGATAGGGACTTGACAAAATGAATAATGATATGCACCCCAAAAGTTATAAACTTTTGGGGTGCATATCATTTGTATTCAGATAGACGGGTTATTCGCTATCTTTGCCGAAAAAACCAATCACAGCCATAATAAATCCTACGGCGATCAAAATAAACGAAGCCCACAGTGCTCCTACATATATCATATTTAATCCTGCAAGTATCATTATCGCAATACCCAATAGCATTAAACTGTTTCCAA
>CAZRVL010000120.1:0-5440 GCA_964603455.1 uncultured Lachnospiraceae bacterium | reverse complement strand
AACGGGAAAGGTCAGTACACGACCGTCAGCGTGCGTGGGTCTACGGCAGCACAGGTTGGGGTATTCGTCGATGGTGTATTGACGAACCTTGGCGGTGACGCGGCAGTCGATATCTCGACGATTCCGATTGATAATGTTGAGCGTATCGAAGTATACCGCGGTTATATTCCGAGCCGTTTTGCCGGAACGTTCATCGGCGGTGTTATCAACATCGTGACGAAAAAACCGCAGGAAACGAATATGAGTGCCGAAGTCGGCAAATCCAGCTATGGCGGGGATAAGCTCTCGTTCGAATATGTTGCTCCGCTTGGTGATGGTACCCTCATGTTCGGTACGAACTACGAATCGAGTGACGGCGACTTCAAGTACAAAAACTATGCCGCAAGTCGTGCGATTCCGTATCTCCAGACACAGGTAGAAGCATCGCAAAGAAGCGTTGACAACTTCAATAACTCGAACATCGATAGCTATTCTAAGAGCCTTGGCTTGTCGTCCTCCGATGTTGACTCCTACAAGTCGAACAACGATTCGTGGGTTAGCTATGTACAGGACGCGAACGGCTTCGCGAAGGACTACTATGACAAGCAATATGACGCTAGCCTCAAAAATCCGTCCAGAGCGGCATTGATTAAAGCCGGGTTGACGATTGAAGAAGCGAAAAACTGGGCGAATCTCAGTCCGGAAGTGCAGGATGCAACGCGTAAGCAGATTGTCAACAACATCGTAAACGACGTTGACCCTGAAACCAGCTCGAAGATGGCGGCAAGCAAAGAAAACTTAGATAAGAATAAGAAGAAGCTCAAGAATGCAGAGGACAATGAGCGTCATCGTAAGTACAACGATTACAAGAATATCAACTCCATCATCAAATGGCAGAACGATAACTGGATGGTCAAAGGCTCGTGGAACAAGATTGACCGTCATTTGCCGGACAGCCTCTGGAACGGCAATGCCGTAGATGCTATCTGGTCGTATGAAGTAGACCTGTTCGACACGTATTACTACGACAGCCGTCGCCAGAAGATTGATACCAAAGATCTCTTGGTGCAGAACCGTAACGAAGTCGGCAAGCTCGAATGGGGCTGGATGCTCAGCTACACCGACAGCGACAAGCAGTATCGTGCCGAGCATATCATGGAGAATGACGTAACAGACTTTGACAAGACGAGTGTTCCGCTTCGTGAATGGAGCCGTTATGAATCGCGAAAATACAACGGACAGATTGACGGTACATACAAGATGTCCGACCGCAATATGCTTGACTTCCAGGCGAACTATTCGCACGAAAAAATGAACATCTACGGATCGCTCATGGACAAGGTACTCGGCGACAGTGATTTGGCAAGCATCCTGGGTCAGACGCGTAACAAGTACAAGCAAGAGCTTATCAATATCCAGCTCCAAGATACCATCACACTCGATGACAAATCGAGCTGGTTCCTCACGCCGAGCGTTCGCTACAACCGCTCGACGATTACCGGTTACAGCAACGGCGAACGTTTCAGCGAAAACGCAGGCAATCGCTACAACTGGATTACACCGCGTGATGAGCAGGCAGATGATAAGGTAACCTGGCAGCTCGCACTCAAAAAAGAATTCAATGATCAGTTCACTATGCGTATGACGGGCGGTACCTACTTCCGCTTGCTTAATATGTATGAAATCGCCGGTGATGGTGCAGGTATCCTGCCGGCACCGAATACCTCGAACGGCACGTCCAGCTTCCCGCATCCGGAAGAAGGCAAGCAGTTCGATATCAGTGCAATCTGGAACGGTGATGCTTTGGGTGCCTATAACAAAACGACATTGACCTACTTCTGGCGTGACTCGGACAATATGCTCCAGCTCCAACGCTATGGTAAAGACTACTGGTGCTACATGAATGATAACAAGGGCAAATCGCACGGGGTAGAATTGCAGACCAGCTTCAACTGGAACAAGTTCGACTTCGACCTGCAGGCAACCTATATCACTTCGCATATGCAGCAGAAAAACAGTACCCCGGCAGGCGGATACAACTATACCGATGTATGGGCAACGTACCAGCCGGAATGGGAAGGCAATGCTCGATTGACGTACCGACCGCAAGAAGGTCTTGATATATTTGCAGAAGCACATTACACCGACTCGTACTACACGTACAAAGAAAAAGACTCGCGTGGTGAGGAGTATGCACACCTCAGCGGTAAGCCGGTCAGCTCTTTGCTCGTGTACAACCTGGGTCTCAAGGTGAAAATGAGCAAAGCAGTACAGCTCATGCTTGGCTGTAACGATATCTTCAACGAAGGACCAAAACAAAAAATACGCAGCAATACAGCGTACGTAGTACCGGGATATATCAATCCTGAATTCCCGATTCAAGGACGCACGTATTATGCGACGGTTCGGTATGAATTTTAAGGGAGGATTATGATGAAAAAATCAATGCGTAAGAAAAATGCACTGCTCGTGGCAGCTGTCGTCAGTGGCTTGGCATTCACCCAATCGGTAGAAGCAGCCAACCTTGCGGCAATCGTTGCTTCGAACTATGGTGCAAGTCAGATGGGTGCTGTTCAAGGCTCTTTGATCAACTCAGACGATATCTATGCAACAGCAGGTATCTTGACTGACCTCAACGGCGATACCGGTATCTACAATACGATTGATCAGGTAACCGGTAAGAGCGAAATGTATATGAGACAATATACATACAGCACGACTAACTTGGCACCAAGCTATGCATTCAATGCACAGGGAGACTGGAAGACTGATGCCTCCTCCGGTGCTGTAACCAAGGGTGCGAATGCTCATGGTGTAGCACGCTCGAACGACTATATCTATATTGCCAGCTATGATGAAGGTACCATCGGTATCGGTAAGATTAACGGCTCGGCAATTGATGACAAACCGGAACTGACCGTCAACCTCAAACAAGACTTGGCGGATTTGGAAGGAATTGAATTCGCAGAAACTTGCCAATTCCACGGCGAAGCGGTCTTGATTGACGGCAACAAGCTCTATGTTATTGCCAACGTCAATCCGGAAGGTGGCTATCAGCCGTATGACCCGAGCTATTTGATGGAATACACCATCAATGATGACGGCAGTCTCGAATACAACAGCTATGTCACGATGGGTAAGAACACCGACTCGGTGCGTCTGAACAAATACAACAACATGATTATCACCAACGCTATCGGTGGTTATCAGAACTACGGCGATGACGTAGCCAACGAAGAAACGTCCATGAACATTGCGTTCCTTGACCCGACAACCGGTAGCCTTACTTCCTCCAAGAAAGTAACTGTACCGGAAGGCGTTACGCGTGAGATGCGTAGCATCAAGATTATGCCGAACGGTACCGCATACGTCATGTGCTACAACCTTGCACAATACGGTGCGGCAGTCAACGTAGACGTATATCGCACGAGTGTAACCAACCTCGTATCGGATACGCCGGCTGACTGGACAAAACTCTACTCTGCAACCGAAGCCAAAGGTTGGTTCGCTAACCTCAATGCCGAATACGACACCAACCGCGTATGGATGGAAGTCGGTAATGAGATTTTGGTATTCACCGACGGCTGTACGGAACCAAAAGTATTCAAGATGACCGACTTCTCCACGAATGCATCGTACAACATGGTCAATATGTGGACGATGATTGAGACGGATAACGTCTCCGGCGAATTGGCAAAACTCCGTGAAGGCAACGAAGCGGTTGCCAATACAGAGCTTCTCTGGAAAGAAAAAGCAACGCAGACCAGCCCGATTAGCTATGGTGACAAGACGCTCACCTTCGATGAATCGACCATCAGCGTATCCGACACTAAGTATGCGAATCTGACGAACAATATCTTGGCAGGCATCAGCGGTGAATATACGTGGGTAGAAGGTAAGACAATCAACATCCAGGTAGAAAGCGATACGGCAACGCCGGTCGGCATCTATGCCGGTCCGGGCGAATCGGATGGCAAAGCTGCTGACTTCGTAACGGTCAAGGCTGATAAGATTAACATCATCACCAAGAGTCCGAAAAACGGTAACTCGTTGACCAATGCTATCTGGGTTGACCCGTCTGCAACGGCAACCGGATTGAATCAGACGCTCATGCGTCTTACGGGTGATGTCAATATCCGTATGGAAGGCGGTATGGGCGGTAACGGTATCGCGATTGCTAAGACTGACCGATGGGGCGAAAAGAGTACGGAAGCAATCGGCGAAGCCAAGCTCGAAATCTATGGCGATGTCTCCATCAAGGGTGAGACGAACCAAGATTGGGGTATCGGTGTCCGTAAGGATAATGTACTCTCCCGCTTCAACAATGCAGGTATCGTAACGAAGGTAGACAACTCCAGCGTTCTTGTTGTTGGTGATGTTGACCTTGATGTATACGGTAACGGTATCGCGACGGTTGCCGATAATAGCAAAATCACCATCGCACGCGGTGGTCAAATCACTGTACCCAAAGGCACGAAGTACGGCTACTATGCACTCGCTTCCTATGGCGGAGATGTATCGATGAACCTTGGTCAAAATGGTAATACAGTCGGTACTAGCGATGTCAACATTGACGGCGATATTTTCGTTGTGAAAAAAGATGATCCATCCGATGCCAGCGTATCGCTCGCACTTACGACAGCCAACTCGCATTTGAACGGTATCATTGACAACGGTAGCACGGCGAACCTCTACCTCCAGAACGGTGCTACCTGGACGAACGAAGCGAACAACACTCGCTACGAACAGGATAACGAAGATGTTGGCTTCGGCGAAAAGAGCCGTGTAACGAACTTCTACGGTGGCTCGTCTACTGCGAAGGCTGGTATTATCAACCAGACGAAGAACAGCAAGGCTCTCTTGATTGATAACTACAGCGGTCATACGTATATCAACTATGACCATGATGCAACGACACCGACAACGATTCTCGGTGGGAGCACGCACGTAACGAGTGCAAAAGAGGATTCATCTATCACGCTCCGCACGGATAGCGACGGTATCGATGTATCGGCTGAAGATACGGTCGATGCAGTCCTCAATGCATTGGCGAACAAGCTCTATTATACGAACTACACGACAGGCGAAGACAATCTTGACGGCTATGTACAGATTGCCGAAGGCTTGACGACTTCTTCTGTTGCGAAAAAAACGGGCAATATTGCCTTCGATTCGACGAACGGTCGTGGTAGCTTGGACGGATACACGGGCGGCGACTTGACCGATCCGGATCCGGAACCGCTTCCGCCAGTAGTAGACCCTGACCCTAAACCGCCAGTAGACCCAGCCCCAGATCCTAAGCCGCCGGTAGTAGACCCAGATCCTGAACCGCCAGTAGACCCGGATCCTGAGCCGCCGGTAGATCCTGATCCGAAACCGCCGGTAGATCCAGACCCGGAACCGCCTACGATTCCGGACAGTCAGGACAGAGACTCCTTCACGACGGCTATTCGTGGTGATG